>NZ_JBEXTX010000015.1:0-98733 GCF_040614175.1 Amycolatopsis sp. NPDC006131 | reverse complement strand
CTTCGAACGGCGGTTCACCGAGAGCAGCGGCTGATGGCGCGCGGCACCGGTTCCTGGTCCGGAGCCGCGCGAGCTGAGCGTGGTGCGGCTGGACATCTACCCGGACGGCGGCATGGCGCGACTGCGCCTGTGGGGCGTGCTGACGGAGCGGGGCTGGGCGGACTTCGAGCGGCGGTTCACCGACAGCAGCGGCTGATGGCGCGCGGCACCGGTTCTTGGTCCCGGAGCCGCGCGAGTTGAGCGAGGTGCGGCTGGACATTTACCCGGACGGCGGCATGGCGCGACTGCGCCTGTGGGGCGCGCTCACCGAGCGTGGCCGGGCGGAGTTCGAACGCCGGTTCACCGACAGCGCGGGCTGACGGCGCGCGGGCCGCCCGGGACGTGTCAGAGCGCGTGTCCGCCTGCCACCTGGAGCACCTGGCCGGTGATCCAGCGCGCCTGCCGCGAAGCGAGGAACACCACGGCGTCGGCGATGTCCTCCGGCTCGCCGACCCGGCCCAGCGGCACCAGGCCGCGCACCTCCTCCTCGAGCGCGGCGCTCATCCAGCCTGTCTGCACCGGTCCCGGCGCGACCGCGTTCACCCGGATCCCCTGCCCGCCCAGGTCCAGCGCGCTCGCGCGCGTCAGCGCCTCCAGCGCTGCTTTCGAGGTCCCGTATCCGATCTGCCCCGGGAAAGCCCTGGCGCTGTCGGTCGAGACGTTCACCACGCACGGCGGCTCCGCGCCCCGCCGTCGCGCCACCTCGGCGATCAGCAACGCGGGCGCCACCGCGTTGACCCGGTAATGCCGCTCCAACGACGCCGCCGACAGCGCGTCGATCGTGTCCGGCGTCTCGCAGTGCGCCGCGTTGTTGACCAGCACGTCCACTGGGCCGAGCCGCTCCGCCACCTCGGCCACCAGGCGGCGCGGGCCCTCCGGATCCGCCAGGTCCGCCGCGACCGCGACCCCACCCAGGTCCCGCGCCAGCGAAACCGCTGCCTCCACCGCGGGCGTGACGTGCGCCCACTCGCCGCCCTCCGGCGGCGCCGGGTCCTCCGCCAGGTAGTGCACCGCGACCCGCGCCCCCTCGGCGGCGAACGCGCGGCTGATCGCCGCGCCGATGCCGCCCGCGCCACCGGTGACCAGAACCGTCCGGTCACGCAAGCCGGTTTCGATCATGGAACCGAACGTATCAGCTGATATGTGCGCTTTCGCCCGGTTCCAGCACGTGCAGCCGGTCGCTCAACCCCGCCCCGGCGAACGCCTTCCGCACCTCGTCGGGGCCCTCGCTGAAGTGGGCCCACCCGCGGGTGTGCACGGGCACGATGTTGCGCGCCCGCAGCGCGTGGGCGGCCTCGGCGGCGTCCTCGCTGGTGAGGGTCAGCGGGGCGCCGTCGAACAGGGACGTGCGCGCGGCGCCTGCGAACAGCACCGCCAGGTCCAGGCGCCGCAGGCGGCGGGAGATGTCCCGCACCACGTCGAGCGACGCGTTGTCCCCGCTGACGTACACCGTCGGCAGGTCCTGGCCGGTCAGCACGAAACCGATGACCTCACCGGTCAGCTCCTCGCTGCCCTTCGGCCCGTGCTGGGCAGGCACGGCGGTCACCGCGACCGGCCCGATGTGCAGCTGGTGCCACGGCGCGAGCCCCTGCGCGGTGCCGCCCAGCCGGCGCGCGCCGCTCGGTGTGGTGAGCGTCAGCAGGGCCTGTTCGACGTACCGGCGGCCGTCCGGGTCGAGGTTGTCCGCGTGCTGGTCGTGCGACAGCAGCACCGCGTCGACCGGGCCGACCTCCGCCGCGGACAGGCCGGGGCCCTCGGTCTTCGTCAGCGGCCGCCCCGGCGTCGTCTCGTGCACGCCGGCCGGGCTGAACGTCGGGTCGGTCAGGAACCGCTTGCCACCCACCTCCAGCAGCAGCGTCGGGCCGCCGACGTAGGTCACCTGCACACCGTTCGCCATCACCAGCACCCACCTCCACACGGGGAACTTCCCGCCACACCAATGAGTCTGACACGAACGGCCGTTCCCGGAGGAGCCTCAGTGGAGGGTGAGTTGCGCCGGATCGCTTCCGTGGGCGGGGGATCAGGGCTTCAACCGCCGCCGCGAGGAGATCACCCCGGTGTTGAAACCGGCCAGGTGCAACCCGCCCGCGAAGCGCGCGTGCTCGATCTTCACGCACCGGTTCATCACCACGTCGAGGCCCGCCTCGCTCGCCCGCTGCGCCACCGGCTCGTGCCACAGGCCCAGCTGCAGCCACAGCGTCCGCGCGCCCGCCTTGATCACTTCCTCGGCCACTTCGGGCAGGTCGGAGTGCTTGCGGAACACGCTGACCAGGTCCGGCTCACCCGGTACGTCCGCCAGCGACGGGTACACCGGACGGCCCAGCAGCGTCGACAGCCGCGGGTTGACGAAGTGCACCTCGTACCCGCTGGAGGACAGCAGGTAGGTCGCGACGAAGTAGCTCGGCCGCGCCGGGTTGTCCGACGCGCCCACGATCGTCACCGACTTCGTCCGCGACAGCAGCGCGAGCCGCTCCCGCGCCGTCGGCGGAGACCAGGACAGGGGCGATTCCGACCGGACGGCTCCGGCGGGCACGGTCGTCTCCAGGCTCATGCGGCCTTCACCGCCGCGGTCAGGGCCTGGTCGATGTCCCACAGGATGTCCTCGGCGTCCTCCAGCCCGACCGACAGCCGGATCAGGTCCGGGCCGACGCCGCCCGCCTCCAGCTGCTCGTCGGAGAGCTGCTGGTGCGTCGTGGAGGCGGGGTGGATGACCAGCGTGCGGGCGTCGCCGACGTTCGCCAGGTGCGACAGCAGCTCGACGGACTCGACGAACTTCTCCCCGGCCGCGCGCCCGCCCTTGACGCCGAACGAGAACACCGCGCCCGGCCCGAGCGGCAGGTACTTCTTCGCCAGCTCGTGGTGCTTGTGACCGGGCAGCCCGGCGTAGCTCACCCATGCCACGCGGTCGTCGGCGTCCAGGAACTCCGCGACCGCCTTGGCGTTGGCCAGGTGCGCGTCCATCCGCTGCGGCAGCGTCTCGACGCCCTGGAGCAGCAGGAACGCCGAGTGCGGCGACAGCACCGCGCCGATGTCCCGCAGCTGCTCGGCGCGCAGGCGGGTGCAGAACGCGTACTCGCCGAAGTTCTCCCAGTACTTGAGGCCGCCGTAGCTCGGCACGACCTCGGTCATGCGCGGGAACTTCCCGTTGCCCCAGTCGAACGTGCCCGATTCGACGACGATCCCGCCGAGCGTAGTGCCGTGCCCGCCGAGGAACTTCGTCGCCGAGTGCAGCACGATGTCCGCGCCGTGCTCGATCGGGCGGCACAGGTACGGCGTCGCCAGCGTCGCGTCGACCACCAGCGGGATGTCGTGACTGTGCGCGAGGTCGGCGAGCCCGGCGAGGTCCGCGATGCCGCCACTCGGGTTGCCGATGACCTCGGTGAAGATCAGCCGGGTGCGGTCGGTGATCGCGGCCGCGTAGTCGTCCAGGCTGTCGCCGGCCACGAAGGTCGTGTCCACGCCGAAGCGGCGCAGCGTCCCGTCCAGCTGCGTGACGGTGCCGCCGTAGAGCCCGCTCGCCGACACGACGTGGTCGCCCGCCTCGGTCAGCGCCGCGAACGTGAGGAACTCCGCGGCCTGCCCGCTGCTGGTCGCGACGCCGCCGATGCCGCCCTCCAGGCTGGCCAGGCGCTCTTCGAAGGCCGCCACGGTCGGGTTGCCGATCCGGCTGTAGATGTTGCCGTACTTCTGCAACGTGAACAGGTTCGCCGCGTCGGCCGCGTCCTCGAAGACGAAACTCGTGGTCTGGTAGATCGGCACCGCCCGCGCCCCGGTCACCGGATCGGGAGACCCGCCGGCGTGCAGGGCGCGGGTGCGGAAGCCCCAGCTGCGCTCACTCACCCGGCCGACGCTACCTCCCGGTGCGGCGGTCGGGCGACCGTTCCCGCGCGGTGGACCACGAGCGCGCCACGTACGGTGAGTTCATGATCAACGAGGATCGGGACGTCCCACCGCTCTCGGCACACTCCGGGTCGCCGTCCGCGGCTCCGGTGAACCGATCGTGATGTGGCCCAGCCTCCTGATGGATCACACGCTCTGGCAGGCGCAGGCCGGCCACTTCGCGCAGCGGTACACCACCGTCGCCCTCGATCCACCCGGGCACGGCGCCAGCAGCGCGCTCACCAGGACCTTCACCCTCGACGAGTGCGCGGGGGTCGTCTGCGAGGTCTTGGACGCGCTCGGGTTCGAGCGGGCGCACTTCGTCGGCAACTCGTGGGGCGCGATGGTCGGGGCCACCTTCGCCGCGCGCCACCCGGAGCGGGTGCTCACCAGCACGTTGATGAACGGCACCGCCTCCGCCGCGCCGGCCCGTCAGAAGGCCGAGTACGCGGTGCTCGTGGCGGCGGTGCGGCTCTTGGGCGGCATCCGCCCGCCGCTGACCCGGTCGGTGGTCAAGGCGTTCCTCGGGCCGACCTCGCTGCGCACCCGGCCGGAGGTCGTCGCCCGCATCCTCGGCCTGGCCCGCCGCAACGATCCGCGGTCCGTGAGGCACGCGGTGACCAGTGTCGTGTCCCGGCGGCCGGACCAGCGCGGGCTGCTCGCCTCGATCAGCACGCCCGTGCTGGTCATCGGCGGCCGCGAGGACGCGACCTTCCCGCCCGGCGAGGTCGAGGAGATGGCCGCCGCCATCCCGGGCGCCGAACGGGTCGTCATCGAGGACGCGGCCCACCTCGTCGCCGCCGAGGTGCCGGACACCGTCAACAAGCTGCTGGACGAGTTCCTCAGCCGAACGTGAGCCGCAACCGCTGCTCCCGCTCCGAAGGCGTCTGGCGCGGGCAGCTGACGCACTTGGGCGCCCCGCCGGTCCGGTAGATCAGGCAGCACGACGCCCGCCGCACCACCGGGGTTCCGCCGACCTCCACGAACCTCGGCCGGGGCAGGTGGTCGCCCACGGCGGCGACCACCGCGCCGGCCAGCGACACCCCGCGCGCGACGTCCCCGGCCGCCTTCCCGGCCCACAACAGGACGTTCGCGATCGAGTCGGTCGCGATCGCGCACAACGCCCGGGTTCCGGCGCCGCTCACCTCGGCCACGGCGGCGATCCCGGCGTCCAGCGACCCGGCCAGCGCCTTGCCGATTTCGTCCACATCGGACCCCAGCGGCCGCGACGAGCGGGCGTCCAGCACCCGGCCGTCGGGCACCACGTCCAGCGTCACCGCCTCCAGCGCGGGGTCCATCGCGCGCCCGGTCGCCACCAGCGGGTCCAGCGCGGGCGTCACCAGCACCGCCGACACCGAGTACCACCAGATCGTCCCCAGCACGACCGGCCCGGCGTCGCCGTACAGCCCGGCGGCCAGCCGCAGCTGCGCGGACAGCCAGTCGCGGTCGGTGATCGCGGTCGCCGGCACGGCTGTCATGCGGTCCTCCGGTACTCCGACAACGAAAACGCGAGCGTCACCGCCGCCGGCGCGGCCACGCCGTCGAGCGCGGCCAGGCGGTCGGGGTGGTGGCCGGTCGGCCCCATCCGCACGGCGTTGCGGACGTCGTCCGGTTCCAGCGTCACCCGGTCCCGCAGCGACCGCCGGGACACCAGTTCGAAATGCTCCGACAACGCGGCGTCGAGACGTTCTTCCTTCCGCGAATCCACCTCGAGAACCGGCGCCACCGCGGCGAGTTCGGCCAGGTGCCCCCGTTCGGGCGACACGACGAGCAAAGTCCCGCCCGGCCGCAGCACCCGCCGGAACTCGGCGGCGTTGCGTGGCGCGAACACGTTCAGCACCACCGCGGCCGTCTCCGCCGCGACCGGCCACGGCTCCCACAGGTTCCACACCGCCGCCCCCAGCCGCGCGTGCGCCTTCGCGGCGCGGCGGAGGGCGACCGCCGAGACGTCCAGCGCGAGCCCCGCCGCGTCCGGCAGCCGGTCGAGCACGCCGGCGAGGTAGTAGCCCGTGCCGGCGCCCGCGTCGACCACCAGGCCGTCACCGACGGCATCCGACGCGACCTGCGCCAACAGGTCCCGCAACCTGTCGTAGTGCCCCGCGCCGAGGAACGCCACCCGCGCGGCGACCATCTCCGCGGTGTCGGCCGTGCCCGCCGGGATGCCGGCGTGCAGCAGGTTCACATACCCCTGTTTCGCCAGGTCGAACGAGTGCCGCGACGGGCACCGCAGCGACCGCCCGTCGAGGTCGAACGCGGACGCGCACAACGGGCACCGCAACGCCGCGACGACGGCGCCGGGCAGCGTGGCGGGCCTGGTCATGCCCACATCTCATCACACCGGCGGGCTCACCCAACGTCACCGGTGACGGGCGGTATTCGACGCCGACGTTTCGTGACCGGACATATCAGCCCTGGTGGCGCGAAACGTGCTCGTAACAAGAGCGGCGGCACAGTTCACCCGCGGGAAACGTGCGAAGTGCCGTCGTGAAACACGGGAATCGAAAACTCCCCGTCAATATCTCGTGTACGGGAGGACGATGTGCTGAACGCAGGAGACACCGCATGGGTGTTGGCCAGCGCCGCGCTGGTCATGCTCATGACACCAGGGTTGGCGTTCTTCTACGGCGGCATGGTCCGCGTGAAGAGCGTCCTGAACATGCTCATGATGAACTTCATCTGCCTGGCGATCGTCGCCGTGCTGTGGACCCTCTACGGGTTCACGATGGCGTTCGGCGACGACGCGTTCAGCGGGCTGCTGGGCAACTTCAGCCACGCGGGCATGGCGGACACCTGGGGTCAGCTGGTCGGCTTCGCCACCGCGGCGACCGACACGACGCCGGAGATCCCGTGGCCCGGCGGCGACGGCATCCCGATGCTCGTGTTCGCCATGTTCCAGCTGATGTTCGCCATCATCACCCCGGCGCTGATCTCCGGTGCCATCGCCGACCGCGCCAAGTTCTGGGGCTGGGCGCTGTTCGTCGTGGTGTGGGTGACGATCGTCTACTTCCCGGTGGCGCACTGGGTGTTCGCGTTCGACGGCTTCATGAGCGCCGACGCGGTCGGCGGCTGGATCGCCAACGAGCTCAAGGCACTGGACTTCGCCGGTGGCACCGCGGTCCACATCAACGCCGGCGCGGCGGGCCTGGCGCTGGCGCTGGTCCTCGGCAAGCGCCGCGGCTGGCCGCGCGACACCGGTCGCCCGCACAACGTGCCGTTCGTCCTGCTGGGCGCCGGCCTGCTGTGGTTCGGCTGGTACGGCTTCAACGCCGGTTCCGCGCTGAGCGCCGGTGACCTCGCCGGCGTCGCCTTCACCAACACGACCGTCGCCACCGCGGCCGCCGTCCTCGGCTGGCTGATCGTGGAGCAGCTGCGGTTCGGCAAGCCGACCACGCTCGGCGCCGCGTCCGGCGCGATCGCCGGTCTGGTCGCCATCACCCCGGCCGCCGGTTTCGTCACGCCGCTCGGTTCGATCGCGATCGGTGTCATCGCGGGCGCCGTCTGCGCGCTGGCCGTCAGCCTCAAGTACAAGCTGGGCTTCGACGACTCGCTCGACGTGGTCGGCGTGCACCTCGTCGGTGGTCTCGTCGGCACGCTGCTGATCGGCTTCTTCGGCACCACCAGCGTCAACTCGCTGGGCGCCGACGGCCTCTTCTACGGCGGCGGGTTCACGCAGCTGGGCAAGCAGGCCGCCGCGGCCGGGGTCGTGCTGGTGTACTCGTTCGTCCTGACCTTCATCATCGGCGGGATCATCAAGGTCGCCGGTGGTTTCCGGGTCAGCAAGGAGGACGAGGTCAGCGGCATCGACGAGGCGCAGCACGCGGAGAGCGCGTACGACTTCGTGGGCGGCAGCATCGGCGGCCACAGTGGATCGTCCCCCGCTCCGCTGCCGTCGAAGGACGGGGCGGCCCTGGAAGGAAGCAAGGCATGAAGCTGATCACCGCCATCGTCAAGCCGTTCACGCTGGACGACATCCGCGCCGCGCTGGAGCAGCTGGGCACGCTCGGCATGACCGTCAGCGAGGTGCAGGGCTACGGCAGGCAGAAGGGCCACACCGAGGTCTACCGCGGCGCCGAGTACGCCGTCGATTTCGTGGCCAAGCTGCGGGTCGAGGTGCTCACCGACGACGCGAACGTCGAGAAGGTCATCGAGGCCATCGTCAACGCCGCCCACACCGGCAAGATCGGCGACGGCAAGGTCTGGGTCACCCCGGTCGAGACCGTCGTCCGCGTCCGTACCGGCGAGCGCGGCACGGACGCGCTCTAGGGAAGCACCGGATGGTCGTCGGGGGGGAACTCGCCAAGGCGGCGAACCGGTTGCTGGAAGGCCGGCACGGCAGGCTCGGTGCCTCGGCACTGCGCGCCGCGCTGGTGGACCTGTACGAGTTCTGGCTCAGCAAGGCCGCCGCGGCGGCCGGCGTGGACACCGCCGAACCCGGTGTCGCGCTGGTCGCCGTCGGCGGCCTCGGCCGCCGCGAACTCGTGCCGTTCTCGGACCTGGACCTCGTCCTCGTCCACAACCAGCACCCGGGGATCGCCGAAATCGCCGACGCGCTGTGGTACCCGCTGTGGGACGCGCGCATCGGCCTCGACCACTCGGTCCGCACGCCGGGGGAGGCCCTCCAGGTCGCCTCCGAGGACCTGCGGACCGCGATGGGACTGCTCGACGCCCGGCACATCGCCGGGGACGCCGAGCTGACCGGCAGGCTCGCCACGGCGGCGCGCGACCAGTGGCGCCGCACCGCGCGCAAACGCCTGCCGGAGCTGGCCGAGTCGACCCGCAAGCGCTGGCAGCGCAGCGGGGAGATCGCCCAGTCCGCCGAGCCCGACCTCAAGTACGGCCGGGGCGGCCTGCGTGACCTCGGGGTGCTGGAGGCGCTCGCCGTCGCCCAGCTCACCGACCGGCCGGGCGAGGAACTGCGCCAGGCCAGGGAACTGCTGCTGGACGTGCGCACCGAGATGCGGCGCGAACTGCGGCGCGACCGGGACGTGCTGTCCGGTGTGGACGCCGAGCTGGTAGCCGCCGAACTCGGGTTCGGCGACCGGTTCACGCTGGCGCGCAAGCTCTCCGGCGCCGGGCGCGCGGTCGGGTACGCGGTCGACGTCGCGTTGCGCGCCACGGCCGAGGTGCCGCGCGGGCGGTTCTCGCGCCGGCCCAGCCGCACGCCGCTGGACGACGGCGTGGTGCTGCACGGCAACGAGGTGGCGCTGGCCAGGGATGCCGTCCCGGCCAAGGACCCCGCGCTGCTGCTGCGCGTCGCGGCCGCCTCCGCCCGCACCCGCACCCCGATTTCCCACGGCACCCTGCGCACGCTCGCCGATTCGGCGCCGGAACTGCGCACGCCGTGGCCGCCCGACGCGCGGGACTCGCTCACCGAACTCCTCGGCGCGGGCGAGGGCCTGATCGACGCGGTCGAGGCGCTGGACCGCACCGGCCTGTGGGCACGCTTGTTCCCGGAGTGGGGCGCGGTGCGCGACCTGCCGCCGCGCGAGCCGGTGCACGAGTGGACCGTCGACCGGCACCTCGTGCAGACCGCGGTCGAGGCCGCGAAGCTCACCACCACGGTGTCCCGGCCGGACCTGCTGCTGCTGGCCGCGCTCCTGCACGACATCGGCAAGGGCCGCGAGGCCGACCACTCCGAGCTGGGCGCCGCGATCTCGATGCAGGTCGCCCGCCGCATCGGGCTGCCCGACTCCGACGCCGCGCTCGTCTCCGCCGCGGTGCGGCACCACCTGCTGCTGGTGCACACCGCGACCCGCCGCGACATCGAGGAGCCGAGCACCGTCGCGCGGGTGGCCAAGACCGTCGACAACGACGTGGTCCTGCTGGAACTGCTGCACGCGCTGACCCAGGCCGATTCGCTGGCCACCGGGCCCGGCGTGTGGACCGACTGGAAGGCCGGGCTGGTCGCCAACCTGGTCAACCGGTGCCGCCAGGTCGTGCAGGGCAAGGGGTTCAGCCCGCCGGAGCCGCTCGACGCGCGGCGGCGCGAGCTGGTCGCCGCGGCGGTGGCGTCCGGCCGCAGCGAAGTGCTGATCACGCACGACGGCAAGATGGCCACGGTGGTGGTCGCCGCGCCCGCGCGCACCGACCTGCTGGCCCCCGCGGCCGGGGTGCTCGCGCTGCACTCGCTGGAGGTGCACACCGCGGTCCTGCGCGGCCACGACGGCGGACGGGCCGGGATCTTCACCGCGTCCCCGAAGTTCGGCTCGCTGCCCGATCCGGCGCTGCTGCGCGAGCAGTTCGCGCGGGCGGTCGCCGGCGGGCTCGCGCTGGAGGCGAAGCTCGCGGCGAAGGAACGGGACTACCAGCCGACCCGGGTGTCGGCCAGGCCGAAGGTGCTGTGGTTCGACGACGAGACCAGCGGCCCGAACACGGTCGTGCTGGAACTGCGGGCCACCGACCGGATCGGCCTGCTGCACCGGGTCGCCGGCGCGCTGCAGTCCTGCGGCGCGGAGGTGAAGTGGGCCAAGGTCGCCACGCTCGGCGCGGCCGTCGTGGACTCCTTCGCCGTCTCCCCGCGCGACGGGAAGCTGGACCCGGCGTGGCGGCAGCGGGTCGAGCAGGCGGTGCTCGCCGCGGCGTCGTGATCCGCTCCGGGGTGTCGCCACGGTTTTCTTGATCGGGGGTGGCAGGATGTCGCTCGTGCCAGAGTCGACGATCCTGCCGCTCACGGTCGCCGCCGCGCACCTGGAGGCCTGCGCCGCGGAGCTGGACCGGGCGCCGGAAACCGATCTCGGGGAGATCGTCGCCGTCCTCAAACACCTCGTCGCCGGGCAGCGCCACCTGTCCGGCGCGCTCACCGGGCTCGCCGAGCGGCTCGGCGAAGCGCGGTTCGGCGCGCTGGCCGCGATGCCGTCGGCCGAAATGGCCGCGCTCGTGGAGATACTCCAGGCAGCAGGCGCCGCGTTCGGCTATTCGGCCGACGCGCTCGGCGAGAGCGAGCCGCTGGCCGCGTTCATCGCCGCGAACGCTGGTGAGAGCACCCGTTTGTAGCTGTTGAACGTCGTTCCCGCGTCGCTAACGTCGGTGGGATGCGGACAGTCTGGAAGGGCACGATCGGGGTCGGCAGCTTCGCCATCCCGGTGAAGGCGTACAGCGCCACCGAGGAGCCCGGCAGCGGTCTGCACCAGCTGCACCTGACCGACGGCGGGCGGCTGCGGTTCAAACGGGTCTGCGAGGTCGACGGCGCGGAGATCCCGGCGGAGGAGGTCGGCCGCGGCTACGCCCTGCCCGGCGGCGACGTCGTCGTCCTGTCCGAGGCGGAACTGGCGTCACTGGCGCCGGAAAGCGCTCACTCGATCCAGGTGTGCGGGTTCGTCCCGCCGTCGCAGATCGACCCGGTCTACTTCATCAAGAGCTACTACCTGGAGCCCGAGGTCCCGGCCACGAAGCCGTACGTGCTGCTGGCCGAGGCGCTGCTCACCGCGGGCCGCGTCGCGCTGGTGAAGGTCGCGATCCGGCAGCGGGAGACCCTGGGCGCGCTGCGGGTGCGCGACCAGCTGATCGTGCTCGACACGATGCACTGGCCGAACGAGGTCCGCCGCCCCGACTTCCCGTTCCTGCACGAGGACATCGACGTGCGCATGCCCGAGCTGCGGGCCGCGGCGAACCTCATCGAGAACCTCTCCGGCGACTTCGAGCCGTCCGCCTTCGCCGACGGCTACGCGGCCGCGCTGCACGACCTGGTCGACGCGAAGGTCGAGGGCCGCGAGGTGGTCCGCCCGACCGCCGCGATCCAGGACGAGGCCGTCACCGAACTGCTGCAGGCGTTGCAGAGCAGCGCGCAGGACCGCACCGACGCCGACCAGGGCGTCGCGAAGGCCAAGACGGCCGCGAAGAAGGCCGCGGAGGCGAAGGGCCGGGCGCGCAAGGCCACGTCGAAGGCGAAGTCGGCGCCCAAGTCGCAGCGCTGAAATCTTTTTGCCCGAACCCGCGTCACGCACCCGCGCGACGCGGGTCACACCCGTGCGCGCACGCGGTTCCTGAGTAGATCTACCTACCACTACTTGGGGGTCTTCACGCTGCCCCGTGCCTCGCGGAACCGGCAGTCTTGGGACATCACGCCACGGATGTCCGGAGGGACTCGCTGGGACTGGGGGTACGGCGAGCACCGGGGGACCGGCGGTCGCGGCGTGCGTGTGCGGGTGGCCCGGCGAGGGGGCGGGCCACCCGCACTTTCCCATGCGCGGTTGGATGTCGCGCATGCTGCATCTGCTGATCCTGCGCTACCTGGGGAGCGAGGCGGACGTGGAGCCGCACATTCCCGGCCACGTCGAGTACCTCGAGCGGCACCACGCCGCGGGCACGTTCATCGCGTCGGGGCAGACGGTGCCCGCGAGCGAGGGCGGCGCGATCCTCGCGCGTGGCGTCGACCGGGCCGCGGCACTGGCCATCACCACCGAAGACCCGTTCGTGCGGGCCGGTGTCGCCGAGTACTCCGTCACCACGATCGACGTCGGCCGCGCCCACCCGGCGCTGGCGGGGCTGGTGAGCGCGGCGTGAACACGGACGTGACGCAGAACCTCTTCGCCTTCCAGCTCCACGGCCTGGACGAACCGGTCGTCGCGAGCGCCCCCACCGTGGCGGACGACGCCCTGCGGCAGGCGTGGGCCCAGGTGCGCGCCGAGCGCCAGGTCCAGCCGGGGGACGTCGCCGCCGTCTACAGCGAGTGGGAGCCCTCCGCCGAGGACCTCGGGTTCGTGGCGCTGATGTTCCCCGGCATCCGGCAGACCTACAGCTTCGACCGGCCGGGCCCGGACGGCTGGGCGGCCGCGTTCGCCGAGGCCGAGCGTGTGCTGGCGGAGCAGGCCGCGCCCGAGCCGGAGCTGCTGCCGGTGCTGTGGAGCGCGTCGTCGCCGCGGGCCGAGGTGCTCGGTGCGGTCCCGCACCACCCGCTGGTGCCCGGCCGGTTGTCCGTCGCACTCGCCCACGTCGGCCCCACCCCGCGCGGCACCGTCGGCATGCACCACGTCACCACGCACGGCTACCAGGAGCTGGGCTCGCCGCCGTTCGCCGAGCTGATGGCCGAGGCGGGCGCGAACCTCAAGCGCGGCCTGCGCGTCACCGGCCACCGCGGCGAGCGCGGCGACCTGCTGCACCTCACCCGCGAGAACTGGCTGGCCGGCTCCGCGCTGGCGCTGGACGACTTCGCCGCGCAGATGTCCCGCAACCTCGGCACGGAGCGGCTGGTGGTCGGCCTGCCCTGCCCGGACGAGCTGTTCGTGGCCGACGCGGACTCGGGCTGGGCGGAGGTGATCCACGAGCAGGTGCTGGGCTCCGAGTACGACACGACCGAGCTGGTCCCGTGCGTGGTGCTGCTGGAACCCGGCGGGATGCGGCTGCTCGCCGAACGGCAGGCCTGACAGGTCACCCGCCACGAGCGGCTACCCTGGTGGGACGCCGCAGGCGGACAACCACGACCAGCTGGAGCGTGCACACCCGTGTTCGACACCCTCTCCGACCGGCTCACTTCGGTCCTGCAGAACCTGCGGGGCAAGGGGAAGCTGACCGACGCCGACATCGACGCCACCGCGCGCGAGATCCGCATCGCGCTGCTGGAGGCCGACGTCGCGCTGCCCGTCGTCCGGGAGTTCATCGCGCACGTCAAGGAACGCGCGAAGGGCGCCGAGGTCTCCGAGGCCCTCAACCCGGCGCAGCAGGTCATCAAGATCGTCAACGAGGAGCTCATCGGCATCCTCGGCGGCGAGACCCGCAGGCTGAGCCTGGCCAAGAACCCGCCGACGGTGATCATGCTCGCCGGTCTGCAGGGTTCCGGTAAGACGACGCTGGCGGGCAAGCTCGCGTTGTTCCTCAAGAAGCAGGGGCACGCGCCGCTGCTGGTCGCCTGTGACCTCCAGCGCCCCAACGCGGTCACGCAGCTGCAGGTCGTCGGCGAGCGCGCCGGGGTCCAGACGTTCGCGCCCGAGCCGGGCAACGGCGTCGGCGACCCGGTGGACGTCGCCCGCCGCGGCATCGACGAGGCCAAGCACGCGCAGCACGACATCGTGATCGTCGACACCGCCGGACGGCTGGGTGTCGACGAGGAGCTGATGAAGCAGGCCGCGGACATCCGCGACGCGGTCCAGCCGGACGAGATCCTGTTCGTCGTCGACGCGATGATCGGTCAGGACGCGGTCACCACAGCCGAGGCGTTCCGCGACGGCGTCGGCTTCACCGGTGTGGTGCTGACCAAGCTCGACGGTGACGCCCGCGGTGGTGCGGCGCTGTCCGTCCGGCAGGTCACCGGCCAGCCGATCCTGTTCGCCTCCAACGGTGAGAAGCTCGAGGACTTCGACACCTTCCACCCGGACCGGATGGCCAGCCGGATCCTCGGCATGGGCGACCTGCTCACCCTGATCGAGCAGGCCGAGCAGGCCTTCGACCAGGAACAGGCTGAGAAGGCCGCGGCGAAGCTGGGCACCGGCCAGCTCACGCTGGAGGACTTCCTGGAGCAGATGCTCGCGGTCCGCAAGATGGGCCCGATCGGCAACCTGCTCGGCATGCTGCCCGGCGCGGGGCAGATGAAGGACCAGCTCGCGCAGGTCGACGACAAACACCTGGACCGCCTGCAGGCGATCATCCGCGGCATGACCCCGGCCGAGCGGGCCGATCCGAAGATGATCAACGGTTCGCGCCGTCAGCGCATCGCGCAGGGTTCGGGTGTGACGGTCCGCGAGGTCAACGACCTGGTGAACCGGTTCTTCGAGGCCCGCAAGATGATGCAGCAGATGGCGGGCCGCTTCGGCTTCGGCGGTGGCAGCGCGACCAAGCGCAAGAAGGGCAAGAAGGGGAAGAAGGGCAAGGGCCCCACGCAGCCCAAGGTGCGCGGCGGGTTCCCCGGCGGCATGCCGATGCTCCCGCCCGGTGGCGCCGGCGGCGGCATGCCCGACCTGTCCCAGCTGGGCGGCGGCATGAACGACGTGCCCGGTTTCGACCCGTCCAAGTTCAAGCTGCCGAAGAACAAGTAGATGCACCTGCGCGGGGTGGTGCTGCCCGACGGTGAGCAGCGCGACGTCTGGATCAGCGACGGCAGGGTCACGTTCTCCCCGGTCGAGGGCGCGCGGACCCTGGTGGCGGACGGTTTCCTGGTGCCGGGGCTGGTGGACGCCCACTGCCACCCGGCGATCGGGCCGGGCGGGCCGACGGATCTCGACGGCGCGGTGGTCAACGCGCTGGCCGACCGGGACGCGGGGACGCTGCTGATCCGCGACTGCGGCCAGCCGATCGACACCCGCCCCCTGCAGGAGCGCGCCGACCTGCCGCGGATCATCCGGTCCGGGCGGCACCTCGCGCTGCCCAAGCGCTACATCCCCGGGCTGGGCATCGACCTGTCGCACCCGGACGAGCTGCCCGCCGCGGTCGCCGAGCAGGCCGCGGACGGTGACGGCTGGGTCAAGCTGGTGGGGGACTGGATCGACCGTTCGGTGGGCGATCTCGCGCCGCTGTGGCCGGACGACGTGCTGGCCGAGGCGATCAAGGTCGCCCACGAGGCCGGAGCTCGCGTGACGGCGCACGTCTTCGGCGAGGACGCGTTGCCGGGGTTGATCAACGCGGGCATCGACTGCCTGGAGCACGGCACCGGCCTGGACCCGTCGTTGCTGGCCGAGATGGCCCGCCGGGGCACGGCGCTGGTGCCGACGCTGATCAACATCGAGAACTTCCCGGGCATCGCGGACGCGGCCGGCAAGTACCCGGTGTACGCCGCCCACATGAGGGCGCTGCACGCGAGGGTCGGCGAGCTGGTCGGAAACGCACTCGACGCCGGCGTGGCGGTCTACGCGGGCAGCGACGCGGGAGGCATGATCGCCCACGGACGGCTCGTGGACGAACTGGAAGCTTTCCACCGCGCGGGGATGACCGCGGAGCAGGCGCTCGCCGCAGGTTCTTGGGCGGCCCGGGAGTGGCTCGGACACCCCACCATCACCGAGGGCGCCCCCGCCGACTTCCTGGTCTACGACACCGACCCGCGCGAGGACCTCTCCGCCCTGCGCACACCCAGGCACATAATCCTCCGCGGCGCGATCATCCGCTGAGGGTTCACCGACACCGCCTCCGCGGGCGTGGTTTGGCGGCACCGCTTTCCCTCTGCCGCCCTGCGCCGCCGAGGCGCGCCGCTGCGCTGGCGTCCTGTTGTGCTGCCGCCCGCTCCGCGCTGCCCTAGCCGCTCCGGTCGCCCAGCCGCTGGGCGCCCTGCTGCCCGCCCTACGGCGCTGCCCGCTCTGCCCGTCTGGCCCGCTGGGCTGTGCGGGTTGCTGCCTGGCCTGCCGGCCTGCCCGCTCTGCCCGGCTGGCCCGCTGGGGTGCCCGGGTTGCTGCCTGGCTCGCTGGGCTGCCCGCTCTGCCCGGCTGGCCCGCTGGGGTGCCCGGGTTGCTGCCTGGCTCGCTGGGCTGCCCGCTCTGCCCGGCTGGCCCGCAGGGCTGCCCGCTTTGCCCGGGTTGCTGCCTGGCCCGCGGGGCTGCCCGCCCTGCCCGCCCGTCACGGTTCGCCCCTGGCCACCCCGCCACCCTCGCCTGCCCAGCCGCCCCGCTGCCATACCGCCTGCCGCCCTGCTGCACCTGCCGCCAGCACCCACCGCCCTGCCGATCAGCTCATCAGCTGCCCCACTGGGCCCCAAGCACCGGCCAACAGGCGCCGTCGCGCCCCGCCGATCCACTCCCCACCACCCAACGCGAGCCCCCGCCCCCTTCCCTCTCCTCCACTGACGGCCGAAATGCCGCTACCGTCCCGATCGATCCTTGAACAAGATGTCCGAGCGAAGATCATCAAGTCGCTGGGACTGCTCTACGCGGTCCCGCTGGCCCTGCTCGTCGTCGGCGTCGTCGGCGGGCTCGTCCTGGGGGAGGGCCTCTACCTGGCGGCCTTCGGGGTGGGTGCGGCGGGCACGCTCGCCGCCGTCTTCGCGCTGGTCGTCGCACGGATGAACGGCCGCGCAGCCGCCGACTGGACGCGGGTCGCCGTCGCGACGGTCGTGCTTGTCGTCGCCGGTCTGCTCCCGCTGCGCGCGGAACTGTTCGGCGGCCCGGACCTGCTGACCGCCGAGGGCCTGGAGACCGGCGTCGAGGAGCTGCGCAGCGTCGCCACCACCTACGACGCGATCCACATCGAGCACGACGTCATCCGCGGCCAGCGTGGCGACCGCGCGGTGATCTACCGCGACGGCGACCTGTCACCGGCCCCGGGCGACGCGGCAGGGCCGGATCCCGACTACGCGTTCGGCCTGGACGAGGTCGACTTCGGCGCGGTCCCGGGCCTGATCGACCAGGCGCGCCAGCGGTACCCCGACGCCACGGACGTGCTGCGCGTCGAGGTGACCCGCCCGCGCCGCGGGGAACCGGTCGAAATCAGGGTGCACGTCGGGCGGTCGGGCGCCGAGCGTCGCGGAGAGCTCGTCGCCGACGCCTCCGGCAACCCCCGCTAACGCCGCACCGACCGCGCTCGCCGCACCGGTACCGGTCGCCGTCGGCCTGTGGATCCGGTGACACCGCTCACGCCCCGGGGTCGATTGATCGCGCCCAGCCACATAGCCTGAACTCCATGAGCGCGTCGAGGGTGGGCCAGGGCATCGGCGAGGACGTGCGGAACCGGTTGGTCTTCGGCGCCCACTGGGGTTTCGTCGCGTTCTTCGCCGGCCTCGGCGGCTACCACCTCGTCACCGTCGTGATGACCGCGTTGCGTTCCGGGCAAGCCAGCGTCGACCCGCTGGAACTGCTCGACGTCGGTCCGGTGCTGCTGCTCGCGTTCGTGCCCAGCGTCCTGCTCGGGCTCGCCCCGCTGGTCGCGTCGCGCCGCTGGGGGAGCGGGCCGCGGCGCGACTTCGGCTGGCTCCCGACGCTGCGCGACGTCAAGGTGGGCCTGGCCTGCGGTGCGTTCGCCCTGCTCGCCGGCTACCTGGTGAACCTGGTGCTGCTGGGCATCTACGGCACCGACCGCGTCTCCGACAGCCCGCTCACCGACCTCGCCGAGGACGGCGGCCGGGACGAGTTCGTCTGGCTCGCGCTCGCCGCGCTCGTCGTCGTGGTCGCCACCCCGATGGCCGAGGAGCTGCTGATGCGCGGCTCGCTGTGGGGAGCGCTCGAGCACCACCGCGTCCCGCAGTGGGTGATCCTCGTGCTCACCGCGGTCGTCTTCGCCTACCTGCACGGCGAGCCGACCCGCACGCTGGCGCTGCTCGCGCAGGGGCTGGTGATCGGCGCGGCCCGCTGGCGGACCGGACGGGTGGGGGCGAGTTTCGTCGCGCACGCGGCGAACAACCTGGCCCCGGCGTTGCTGCTGTTCACCGGGTCCTGAGCGGAACGACCATGGCGACTAGGCTCGGTAGGTGCTGGGCGAGGATCAGAGGGAGGCGAGCCGTGACGGCACATCCGGGCGAGCTCGATCCGCCTGATCTGCCGGCCACCGCGGAGCCGGCGCCGTCGCACCGCTGGGGGTTCGGCGCCTTCCTGGTCGTCGAGGCCGTCCTGCTGGCCTCCGCCGCGTTCGTCAGCGTCCTGCTCGGCCCGGCGCCGCCCGGTCAGCCGCTGCCCGCGCGGGACGTGCTGATCGGCACGATGGCCCCGACCGTCCTCGCCGCGCTGGTCGCCATCCTGATCACCAAGGTGCGCGGCAACGGGCCGCTGGCCGACCTGCGGTTGTCCTGGCGCTGGGACGACGTGAAGCTCGGCCTCAAACTCGGCTCCTTCGGGCTGGTCCTGACCACCGTGAGCGCGTTCATCTGGACCCAGGCGGTGGGCGAGGCGAACGCCGGCTCGGCGATCAGCGCCCTGGTCGAGGAACAGCCGATGTCGGTGAGCGCGGCGATCGTGATGTTCGCCTACCTGTGGCTGCTCGGTCCGATCTGCGAGGAGGTCATCTACCGCGGCCTGCTGTGGGGCGCGGTCGAGCGGCTGCACTGGGGCCAGGAGAAGTGGGCGCGGCTGGCGGCGTTCCTGCTGTCCACCGCGGTGTTCGCGGCCAGCCACCTGGAGCCGCTGCGCACCACGCTGCTGCTGGTGATCGCCATCCCGATCGGCCTGGCCCGGTTGTTCACCGGCCGCCTGCTCGGCAGCATCGTGGCGCACCAGATGAACAACTTCCTGCCCGCCGTGGCGATGCTGCTCACGGCGCTGGGCGTCATGGCGATCTAGACGCCGCCTGCGAGCCACGCGAACGGGTCTGGCAGAATAGTCGCTTGCCTGCTGCGGCCGGGCCCTCTCACCGTGCCGTGGCGACCGAAAGCTTCGGGTACTCGTCCGGTGTCCCCACACGGATCGTGACCCGACACCCGCGAGCACGCAGAGAACCAAGGAGTACCCACACACCGTGGCCGTCAAGATCAAGCTCCAGCGCCTCGGCAAGATCCGTGCGCCGTACTACCGCATCATCGTCGCCGACGCCCGCACCCGCCGGGACGGCAAGGCGATCGAGTCGATCGGCAAGTACCACCCGAAGTCCGAGCCGAGCTTCATCGAGGTCGACTCCGAGCGCGCCCAGTACTGGCTGGGTGTCGGCGCGCAGCCGACCGAGCCGGTGCAGCGCATCCTGGAGATCACCGGTGACTGGCAGAAGTTCAAGGGCCTGCCGGGCGCCGAGGGCACGCTGAAGACCGCCGCGCCGAAGCCGACCAAGGAGGAGCTGTTCAACGCGGCCCTCGCGGCTGCCGGTGACGAGCCCGCCAACGAGGCCACCACCCCGAAGAAGAAGTCGGCCAAGAAGGCCGACGACGAGGCGGCGAAGGACGAGGCGTGAGCTTCCTCGCCGACTCCCTCGAACACCTGGTGCGGGGGATCGTGGACAACCCGGACGACGTCCGGGTCGACCTGATCACCACCCGCCGCGGTCGCACGCTCGAGGTCCACGTCCACCCGGACGACCTCGGCAAGGTCATCGGCCGTGGCGGCCGGACAGCGACCGCGCTGCGCACCGTCATGGGCGGCATCGGTGGCCGCGGCGTCCGCGTGGACGTCGTCGACACCGACCGCTGACCCATCCGTGGACGTCGTCGTCGGGCGGGTCGCCAAGGCCCACGGTGTGCGCGGTGAACTCGCCGTGGACATCCGGACCGACTCGCCCGAGGAACGCTTCCGCGACGGCGCGACGGTGACCGCGCGTTTCCGCGACGGCACCACGCGCCCGCTGACCGTCGCAGCCGCCCGCCCACACAGCGGGCGGCTGCTGGTCACGTTCGAGCAGGTGGTGACGCGTGAGGCCGCCGAGGCCCTGCGCGGCGCCCTGCTGCTCGCCGACACCGCCGACCTCCCGCCATCGGACGACCCGGACGAGTTCTACGACCACGAACTCGAGGGGCTGCGCGCCGAGCTGAGCGACGGCGAGGTGATCGGCACCGTCACCGAGGTCGTGCACGCCCCGCACGGCGAGCTGCTCGCGCTCGACCGCGACGGGCGCACCGTCCTCGTGCCGTTCGTGCAGGCCATCGTCCCCGTGGTGGACGTCAAGGGCGGCCGCGTCGTGGTCGATCCGCCCGAGGGCCTGCTCGACGACGCCGGCTGACGGGCTGGTTACGCTCGCGCCGTGCGGATCGACGTCGTCACCATCTTCCCCGAATACCTGGACCCGCTGCGGGCCGCGCTGCTGGGCCGCGCCATCGAGCGCGGGCTGATCGAGGTCGGGGTGCACGATCTGCGGGACTGGACCCACGACGTGCACCGCGCCGTCGACGACGCGCCCTACGGCGGTGGTCCGGGCATGGTCATGAAGCCCCAGGTCTGGGGCGACGCGCTGGACGCGGTGTGCGGTCCGGAGACCCGGCTGGTCGTGCCGACCCCGGCGGGCCGCCCCTTCACGCAGGAGATGGCGCACTCGTACGCCCGCGAGAAGCACCTCGTGTTCGCCTGCGGCCGCTACGAGGGCATCGACCAGCGCGTGATCGACGACGCCGCGCGCCGGATGCCGGTCGACGAGGTGTCCATCGGCGACTACGTGCTGGTCGGTGGCGAAGCCGCGGTGCTCGTCATGGTCGAGGCCACGGTCCGGCTGCTGCCCGGCGTGCTGGGCAACCCCGTGTCGGCCGAGCAGGACTCCTTCTCCGACGGCCTGCTCGAAGGCCCCAGCTACACGCGCCCCGAGGTGTGGCGCGACCTGTCCGTGCCCGAGGTGCTGCGGTCGGGCAACCACGCGCTGATCGACCGCTGGCGGCGCGACCAGGCCCTCGAACGGACCCTCCTGCGCCGCCCCGATCTCCTCGACCGGTTGCCGGAAGGTACGCTGGACCAGCGCGATCTCGCCGTGCTCGACCGTGTCCGGTCCGAGCAGCGGCAGGCCGGGTGATCCGGCCGGGGACGCGTCTGCAATACTTGACAGGTTGGCCGTGCCAGTGGTGCGTGCCTGCCACAAGCCCCCGGGTCGCCTGCCGTGAGTGAGCGTGCGCGTGCTCGGATGACTGCCAGACAGACGAAGGACGAGGACGGACTCCCGATGAACACCCTGGACGCCCTGGACGCTCAGTCGCTGCGTTCCGACATCCCGAACTTCCGCCCGGGTGACACGCTGAAGGTGCACGTTCGCGTCATCGAGGGAAACCGTGAGCGTGTTCAGGTTTTCCAGGGCGTCGTGATCCGCCGCCAGGGTGGCGGTATTCGCGAGACCTTCACCGTGCGCAAGGTTTCGTTCGGTGTCGGCGTGGAGCGCACTTTCCCGGTGCACAGCCCGAACATCGCGAAGATCGAGGTGCACAAGCGCGGTGACGTGCGTCGCGCCAAGCTGTACTACCTGCGCGAGCTGCGCGGCAAGGCCGCCAAGATCAAGGAGCGCCGCGAGGCTCCGACCGCGTCCTGAGGGATCGGACGTTCTCCGATAGCCTGGCGAAGTGGTCGAACCTGTGCCCTCCAGCGCCGCTGAGGACGAGCCCGAACGCCCGGAACCGGACGAGAGTGCCGATGCCGGCGCAAATGGGAAACGGCGCCGCCGTAAACCCAAGAAACAGCGCTCGTTCTGGGTCGAACTCCCGATTCTGATCGTCGTCGCGCTGGCGCTGGCATTCGTGTTCCAGCAATTCCTGGCGCGGGTCTACACGATTCCTTCGGGGTCGATGGAGACCACGCTCCACGGGTGCACCGGGTGCTACGGCGACAAGGTCCTCGTCGACAAGATCACCTACGACTTCACCGACCCCGAACCGGGTGATGTCGTGGTGTTCAAGGGCCCGGAGCCGTGGGTGGAGAACGAGGTCGCGACCGAGCGGTCGGGTAACGCGGTCGTGCGGTTCTTCCAGAACATCGGCTCGGTGTTCGGGCTGGCGCCGCCGGACGAGCGCGACTTCGTCAAGCGGATCATCGCGACCGGTGGCCAGACCGTCGAGTGCTGTGACGCCCAGAACCGGGTCGTCGTCGACGGCAAGGCCCTCGACGAGCCCTACATCCACTGGCAGAATCCGGACAACCAGCGGCAGGAGCCGTTCGATCCGGTGACGGTGCCGGACGGCTACGTCTGGGTGATGGGCGACAACCGCAACGACTCGTGCGACTCGCGCTGCCAGGGCGGCGGCGGGGTCCGCGGTGCCGTCCCGGTGGACAACATCATCGGCAAGGCACGCATCATCGTGTTGCCACCCAGCCGGTGGGGCGGGGTCAGCGACCACAACCCGCAGGCCGCCGCGCAGCCGGCCGCGCTCGGCATGAGCGCTCCGGCGTGGCAGGAAGGCGTTCCGCTCGGGTTCGGGGTCGTCGCCGCGTGGCCCGCGGTGTGGGGCGGACGGCGACTGGGCTCGAAGGTGCGCGAGGCGGCCGAGCGAAAGCGGTAACCAGGTTGGGTAGGTCTTCGGCGGTTCTGGCCTCCTTCCGCCCGCCCAGGGCGATCGTCCGGGGTGAGACGGCGTGGGGTCTGCAGTCGGCGCTCGACCGGCGTGGTCTCGGCCCGGTGGCCGGGGTCGACGAGGCGGGTCGCGGGGCCTGCGCGGGTCCGCTGGTGGTCGCGTCATGCGTACTCCGGCCGGGGGACGCCGCCCGGCTGGCGGAGCTGAACGACTCGAAGCTGCTCACCGCGCTGGCCAGGGAGCGGGTCTACGAGCGGCTCCTGGTGCGCGCCCTGGACTACTCGATCGTCGTCATTTCGCCCGAAGAGGTGGATCAGCTCGGCATTCATGTCACGAACATCGAGGGCATGCGCCGGGCGGTGGCGGGGTTGCGGGAGTGCCCCGGGTACGTGCTGACGGACGGTTTCAAGGTGCCGGGTCTGCCGGCGCCGAGCGTGCCGGTGATCAAGGGGGACCGGGCGGTCGCGTGCGTGGCGGCCGCGTCGGTGCTGGCCAAGGTGACGCGGGACCGGATCATGGCCGAGACGCACCTGGAGTACCCGATGTACGGATTCGATGTGCACAAGGGGTACACGACCGCGGACCACGGCGCGGCGCTCGTCGAACACGGGCCGTGTGAGGTACACCGGTGGTCGTACACCAATGTGGCAGCGGCGGCCGCCGCCCACGGTCTGCGACCACCGCGGAAGGTCATGCTCACCGCTGCTGCATTGGGGCAGTCCGATGCTCCGGTACGTGCTCTGGAGGGCACCGTGGTTCAGAATGGGAGTTCCGCCGCCGGAGACCGGTCGAACTCGCGAGGAGGGGCGCGGATTTCATGAGCGCAGAGGATCTCGAGAAGTACGAGACCGAGATGGAGCTGTCGCTGTACCGCGAGTACCGCGACATCGTCAGCCAGTTCTCGTACGTGGTGGAGACCGAGCGGCGGTTCTACCTGGCCAACGCGGTGGACGTGCAGGTCAGGGACAGCGGGGGAGACGTCTACTTCGAGGTCCGCATGTCCGACGCGTGGGTGTGGGACATGTACCGCCCGGCCCGGTTCGTCAAGAACGTCCGCGTGATCACGTTCAAGGACGTGAACGTGGAGGAGCTGGAAAAGCCAGAGCTGAGGCTCCCCGAAGAGGGCCCGTTCTCCAGCTGACACCCCAAGCTCGACGAGGGACGTCCCCCAGCGGGGACGTCCCTTTTCTTTTGACCGCCGCACCTCACCGGCCGTCTGCCCCTTTCGCCACCTACCCGGGCCTGACCCCTGGCGCCCCCAGCGGCCGTCCGCCTCCTGGCGCGACCCCCAGCCGTCCGTCCCCGGCGCCACCCACCGGTCTGCCTCCTGGTGCGACCCCCAGCCGTCCGTTCCCGGCGCCACCCACCGGCCGCCCGCCTCCCGGCATCACCCAGCGGCTGTCTGCCCCTGTCGTCGTCTACCTGGCGTCTGCCTCCTGGCGCGAGCCACCGGCCGTCTGCCTCCCGGCGTCACCCAGCGGCTGTCTGCCCCCTACGCGCCCGAACAGCCGTCCGCCCCGGGCGCCACCCAGCGCCCGTCTGCCCCTGGCGCCACCTACCGGGGGCCCGCCTCCCGGCGCGACCTACCGGCCTTCCGCCTCCCGGCGCGCCCCATCAGCCGTTCCCCCGGCGCCACCCACCGGGGGTCTGCCTGCCGGCGCGACCTACTGGCCGTCGGCCTCCCGGCGCGCCACACGGCCGTCCGCCACCTGGCACGCCCCATCAGCCGTTCCCCCGGCGCCACCCACCTCTCGACTCTGCTTCTGCCCCCACTCCGGGCGCTGCGAGGCCCGTTTCCCATCTCGACCCGAATCCCGACCGCTGCCCGGCCCTTTCCCGCCTTCACCTGGGCTCCCGGCCGCCCGCGCGCCTCCAACCCCAGCTCATCTCCCGCCCGCCGCCCCTACCACCCGGGTCCGACATTTCCGCCCCACCGAGCCGCACCCCACCGCGGTTTGTCCACATCACCCCACTTGTCCACAGGCCTGGCAATTCGCTCTGTCGACGAAACCGCAGGTCATGGCACCGTCGAAGGCAGTGAACGACCACCGACCTTGGGGGACCAGCCATGACCACCGCGGCCAGACCCGCCCGCCACCTGACACTCGGCCGTTGGGGCGAGGACATCGCCGCGCGCCACCTGCAGAAGCTCGGCTTCGTCGTGCTGGCCAGGAACTGGCGCTGCCGCCAGGGCGAGCTCGACCTCATCGCCACCAACGGCCGCACCCTGGTCATCTGCGAGGTCAAGACCCGCACCCGGGAGAGCTTCGGCGATCCCGCGGAGGCGGTCACCGAGGACAAGGTCGCCCGCATCCGGCGCCTCGCCGGGCAGTGGCTCAGCATCCACCGCGTCGGCTGGTGCCGGGTCCGCTTCGACGTCATCGCGGTCTACGCGGATGGCGACGGCGAACCCCGCGTCCGCCACATCCCGGGAGCGTTCTGATGCCGCTCGGACGCGCCTGGTCGGTGGCACTCGTCGGCCTCGACGGCCGCCTGGTCGAGGTCGAGGCCGACCTGGGCGGTGGCCTGCCCGGGATCAAGATGATCGGCCTGCCCGACGCCGGCCTGCGCGAAGCGAAAGACAGGGTCCGCTCGGCCATCCGCAACTCGGGCCAGCACTGGCCGGAGGACAAGCTCACCCTCGGCCTGTTCCCGGCGAACCTGCCCAAGCTCGGTTCTGGCTACGACCTCGCGATCGCGGTGGCCATCCTCGCGTCCGCGGGCAAGGTCCCGGCCACTCGGCTGCTCGGCACGGTCCTGCTGGGCGAGCTGGCGCTCGACGGCCGGGTGCGCGAAGTCCGCGGAGTCCTGCCCGGCCTGCTCGCGGCCCGCAAGGAGGGGATCAAGCGCGCGATCGTGCCGTCCGGGACGCTGTTCGAAGCTGCACTGGTCGACGGCCTCGAGGTCTACGGCGCGGCGAGGCTGCGGGACGTCCTTGCCTGGCTGGAGGGCGAAAACGCCCTGGCCCGGCCGGAGCCACCCACCGAAAGCGAGCCGCCCAAGGGGCTGGATCTGGCGGACGTCGTCGGCCAACCCGAGGCGCGCTGGGCGCTCGAAGTGGCTGCCGCGGGCGCGCACCACCTCCTCCTCACCGGTCCGCCCGGCGTGGGGAAGACCATGCTCGCCAAGCGACTGCCCGGACTCCTGCCCATGCTCTCGCCGGGGGAGTCGCTCGAAGTCACCGCCGTGCATTCGATCAACGGCAAACTGACACCCGAGTCCCCGCTGATCAAAGTCCCGCCGTTCGTCGCGCCGCATTACTCGGTGTCCGAGGCCGCGCTCATCGGTGGCGGCGCGGGCATCGCCACACCGGGCCTGATCAGCCGCGCCCACCGCGGGGTCCTCTTCCTGGACGAAGCGGCGGAATTCGGATCGCAGCGGCTGGACTCCCTGCGCACGGTCCTGGAGGAGGGCGAGGTCAGCATCGCCCGCGCCCGTGGTTCGGTCCGCTACCCGGCGCGCTTCCAGCTCGTGATGGCCACTAACCCGTGCCCGTGCGCGCCACCCCGCGAAACCGACTGCACGTGCTCGCCGACCGAGCGCCGCCGCTACCTCAGCAGGTTGTCCGGCCCGCTGCTCGACCGCGTCGACCTGCGCGTCCGGCTCCGCCCGATGACGGCGATGGGCCGCCACGAGAGCAGCGAGCCCGAGCCGACGGAGGTGGTCCGCAAACGCGTCCTGGCCGCCCGCGACCGCGCCGCCGCCCGCTGGAGCGAGCACGGCTGGAAGACCAACGCCGAGGTCCCCGGCCCCGCCCTGCACCGCGAGTTCGCCCTCCCACCCACGACGACAGCCCTGCTGAACCGAAGCCTGGAACGCGGCACGGTGACCGCCCGGGGCGTCGACAGGTGCCTCCGGATCGCCTGGACCCTGGCCGACCTCGCCGACGCCGACGAACCCCAGGCCGACCACGTCGCCGCCGCGCTGGAGTTCCGAGACCGGAGGGCGGCATGAGCCCTCGACGTTCGCTGCGCAACCTCGGCCCTGGCCAAGGCGCAGGCAGTTCACACACGGAGGGCTGCACGAGCCTCCGCCACTCCTCCGCACCGCTCAGGCACCGGCCATGGCGCGCGTCGTCGCCCGTGCTTCGGTACCGGGCATTCGGGGAGGGCCGCATTAGCCCTCGGACCTCACCGCTTGCCACGGCTCATCTCACAACCCCGGTTCTGACACCGGCACCCGTGACGGGCCGCATGAGCCTTCAACGTTCGCGCCGCGCCACCTCGGCACTGGTCAGGAGCATGTCGCCATCCAGCTTCCACGGAGGGCTGCAAGAACCTCTGACATTCCTCTACACCGCTCCGGCACCGGCCGTGGCGCGCCTCGTCCCTGCTCCCGCACCGAGACGCCACGCGGGGAGGGCCGCATGACGACCACCCCCGAGCCCGTCAGCGCCAAGCTCGACGCAGAGCGCCTTGCCCGCTCCTACCTGGTCCGTGTCGCCGAGCCGCCGGCACCCGCCGTCGTCGACTTCGTCGCTCAGCACGGACCCGTCGCGGCGGCTGAGGCGATCCGCGCCGGCGACTGTCCCAACCGCGTCCGCGACGAAACCGAGGCCCGCCGCACGCACGACCACGCCCAGCGCGACCTCGACGAAGGCGCTCGCCTCGGCATGCGGCTGCTGATCCCGGAGGACGACGAGTGGCCGGGCTGGCCGCTCCTGTCCCTCCAACTCGCCGCCAGCCGTGGTGTGCAGGGCGTCGCCCCGCCGCTCGCGTTGTGGGTGCGCGGCCAAGCCCGCTTCGACGAGGCCACCGAGCAGGCCGTGGCGATCGTCGGCGCGCGAGCTGCCACCGGGTATGGCGAGCACGTCGCCGGCGACTTCGCCTCCGCGTTAGCCGGCCAGGGCGTGTCGGTCTTCTCCGGCGCCGCCTACGGGGTCGATGGCGCGGCGCACCGCGGAGCCCTCTTCGTCGGCGGCACCACCGTCGCGCTGCTCGGCTGCGGTCTCGACGCCGGATACCCCGCTGGGCACGTCGTCCTGCTCGACAAGATCGCCGAGCACGGCGGTCTCGTCGTCAGCGAGTACCCGCCGGGCACACCGCCGGCCCGCCACCGCTTCCTCGTCCGCAACCGCCTCATCGCCGCGCTCAGCGAGGGCACCATCGTCGTGGAGGCGGGCCGCCGCAGTGGCGCCCGCAACACCGCGACCACGGCCGGAGCGCTCGGCAAAGTCGTGATGGCCGTGCCCGGGCCGATCACCTCCGCGTTGTCGATCGGCTGTCACGAACTGATCCGCGAGTCCGGCGCCACCCTCGTGGCCTCGGTCGATGACGTGATCGAAACCGTCGGGCGGCTGGGCACGCCCCGGCCCGAGAAGGTCCGCTCGAAACGGCCGACGGACGGTCTCGGGCCGGACGCCCTGCGCGTCCACGAGGCGCTCGACCGGCGCGAGGGCAAATCCGCCGAGCAGGTCGCCACCGAATCCGGGGTGCCGGTCGCCCGGGTCCGGGCGTTGCTGCCCGCCCTCGAACTCGACGAGTTCGCCGTGCGCTGCGAGAGCGGCTGGCGTCGCAGGTCGAGGAGGTGATGCGATCGTCATCTGCCGCCGGTGTGGCGATGCTTGACCGCACGCGTCCCTTCGCGCAGCGTGAACAACCATGTCCGCACGGGAATCTCGGGGCCGCAAAACGGACCTGCACGCCCTCCGGGACGCCCTGCCGCGCGCCGCCGCCGAGCTGGTCGACGCCTACGAACGGCACCTCGGGCTTGAACGAGGGCTGTCCCCGCACACGGTGCGCGCGTATGTCGGGGATGTGGTGTCCCTGCTGGGGTTCCTGCACGGTGAGGAGCCGCAGCCGGACGTCGCCGCCCTCAAGGGCTTGGACATCGGGGCGCTGCGGGCCTGGCTCGCCGACCAGCGCAACGGGGGAGCCGGCCGGACCACCCTCGCGCGCAGAGCGGCCTCGGCGCGGACCTTCACCGCCTGGGCCCGCCGCCAGGGCGCGCTCGACCACGACCCGGGTGCGAAGCTGGTCGCGCCACGCGTGCACCGGACCCTGCCGCCGGTGCTGCGGCCGGACGAGGCCGAGGACGTCCTGACGGCCGCGGGCAGCGGCGCGGCGCAGCAGGAACCGGTCACCTTGCGTGATCTCGCCGTCCTCGAGCTGCTCTACGCGACGGGTGTGCGGGTGTCCGAGCTGTGCGGGCTCGACGTCGACGACGTGGACTTCGGCCGCAGGCTCGTCCGCGTCCTCGGCAAGGGCGGCAAGGAGCGCATGGTCCCGTTCGGCGCGCCGGCTGACCGCGCGTTGCGCGGCTGGCTGGACCACGGCCGTCCGGCGGTGGCGAGTGCGGTGGCGAAGCCGCACGCATCCGCGCTGTTCCTCGGCGTCCGGGGCGGCCGGCTGGACCCGAGAACGGTCCGGCGGGTGGTGCACGAGGCCCTCGACGCGGTGCCCTCGGCGGCCGACATGGGTCCGCACGGACTGCGGCACACCGCGGCAACGCACCTGCTGGAGGGCGGTGCCGACCTTCGCAGCGTTCAGGAGCTACTCGGTCACGCTACGCTTGCCACGACACAGCTCTACACCCACGTGACCGTCGAGCGGTTGAAGGCGATCCATGACCAAGCCCACCCCCGATCCCGATGACCTCGGAGGACGGCAGGCAGGATCGTTGACACCGCCCGTCCCGTACGAGCCCGGAGAACGACCTGAGCCCGCTACCGAGAACGGTTTCCGTGTGACGGCCGATTTGCGAGCTACCCCTGCCCGCCCTGCCCCCGAGCAGGCCGGACACCCGACGCTGCCCGAGTCCGAACCGGACAGTGGGCTTCGGAGCGACCCCGCCGGCGCGCCCATCCCGGACCTCGGTCCTCGGAGTGGCGCGCTCGCGACGGACGCCGAGGCGCAGGCCGGGGCCAACCCTAGCGGCGATTCCCAGGCCGGGGCCAACCCGAGCGGCGATTCCCAAGCCGGTGCAGGGACACCCGGCGGCGCGGAAGCGTCTGCGGCCACTGGCGCGGTCGCGGACAGCGAGGCGCAGGCCGGTGGCACGGCGGGCACCAGCACCGCTCAGCCCGGTGGGTCCTCCGCCCGGAGCGCGGGAGACGGTGACTCCGCGATCCAGGCGGTGTGGCGCGAGTTCCGTGAACGCCCGGAGCAGCGGCTGCGCGAGCGCCTGGTCCTGCACTACGCGCCGCTGGTCAAGTACGTCGCCGGGCGGGTCGGCACCGGGCTGCCCACGCACGTCGACGTCAGCGACCTCATCCAGTCCGGCATCTTCGGCCTGATCGACGCCATCGAGAAGTTCGAACCCGAGCGCGGCCTGCGGTTCGAGACCTACGCGATGCAGCGCATTCGCGGCGCGATCCTCGACGACCTGCGCTCGCAGGACTGGGTGCCCCGCGTCGTGCGCAGCCGCGCCCGCGAAGTGGAGCGCGCGCTCGAACGCCTCGGCGGCCGGCTGCGCCGCACCCCGACCGACACCGAGGTCGCGGCCGAGCTGGGCATCACCCTCGACGAGCTGCGTGACCTCTACAGCCAGCTCCAGCTGACCAGCGTCGTCGCGCTCGAGGACCTCATGGCGGCAGGCCGGGAGAGCGGTTCGCTGGTCGACACGCTCCCCGACGACGACGCCATCGACCCCGTCGCCGTCCTCGTCGACCGCGACAACCGCCGCCAGCTCGCCGAGGCCATCGCGCAGCTCACCGAACGCGACCGGATCGTGGTCAGCCTCTACTACTTCGAACGGCTGACGCTCGCCGAGATCGGTCGCGTCCTCGGCGTCACCGAGTCGCGGGTCAGCCAGCTGCACACGCGCGCGGTCCTCCGGCTGCGGGCTCGGCTCACGGAACAGGCCGGGGTCTAGCCGGTCCACGGCTTCAGTCGGATCGCCGAGCCGGTCTGGACCAGGGGGAGCGGGTTCAGGTACTCCTCGCCCCGTCGCACGCCCCAGTGCAGGCAGGCCTCGACCGAGCAGCCCGGATGCCCGGCCTCGACGACCCCGACCGGCTGGCCCCGCCACACCTGCGTGCCGACCGGCACCGACGGCGCGACCGGCTCGTAGGTGGTCCGCAACCCGCCGTCGTGGTCGATCGAGATCACCGGCCGCCCGGCGACGAGCCCCGCGAACACGACCACGCCCGGCCCCGCGGCCAGGACTTGCTGGCCGGGCGTGGCGGCCAGGTCCACGCCGCGGTGACCCGGCCCGTAGGGCCCGGACGGCGCCTGGAACGGCCGGACGACCACGGGCTTCGGCGACAACGGCCACCCGAACCGGGGATCCAGCTCGTCCGCCACCGCGCGGGCCACAGCCGCCGTCCCCGTCCCGGGAGGCCCGACCGTCCCGGGAGACCCGATCGATGTGCCGGGCACCGCCGCCGGTCCCTTGGCGGCCGGCTCCTGCGGCGAGCTGGCTCCGGCGGCTGTCGGCTCCTTCGCTGCCGGCCCCTGCGGTGAGCTGGCTCCGGTCGCTGCCGGCGCGTTGGGTGCCGACCCTTGCGGTGAGTTGGCTGCGGCGGTCGTGGGTCTCCTCTTCGCTACCGGGCCCTGCGGTGAGCTTGTGGTGGCCGCAGCGGCTGGTGCAGCCGTGCCTGGCGCCTCCGGTGGGTTGGCGGCCAGGGCCGCTGGTCTTGCGGGGACCGGTTCGAGGGGTGGGTCGGCCGCGGCCGGTGGCTCGGTCGTGGCCGGCGCCTGCGGGAGATCGGCTGCAGCCACCGCCGCTGGCTGTGCGATGACCGGTCCGTGTGAGGACTCGGCCACCGCCGCACCCTGCCTCCACGGCACCTCGCCCACAGCGCCCACGGCAGCCGGGACCGAGAGCCACCCAACGGCGCTGACCAGCACGAACCCGACCAACCGGCGAATCACCATGATCATCGGCCCAGCCTGGCGCACATCGGGCTCCACGATCGGGCGGCGACAGAATCTGTGGACAACTCCGCCTCGCCTGTGGACAACCGCGCCCGACCAGCCCATCCGCGGCGGCCTGGACCAAGCAGCCCGGAGCACCAGGCCGCCCGTGGTGAACCCCGCGCCGCCAGGGCGTACACTGTTCGCGCGGCCTGTCACGACAGGTCGACTTCGCGTGTACGTGCACGTTCCCGCTCACGGAACCCACGGCGCCCGGCGGTCCCCGAGGAGTCATCCACGGGGTCCGGGCATCGGCACTGCACCAGGGTCGCCGGCCACCCGGCCGACGGCGACAAAACCGGCCAGCGCGTCCCGCGGGGCGCGCGCTACACAGAAGAGGTGCGAATCCGGCCATGGCCGTCGTCACCATGAAGCAGCTGCTCGATTCCGGCGTGCACTTCGGGCACCAGACCCGCCGCTGGAACCCGAAGATGAAGCGCTACATCCTCACCGAGCGCAACGGCATCTACATCATCGACCTGCAGCAGACGCTGAGCTACATCGACCGTGCGTACGAGTTCATCAAGGAGACCGTCGCGCACGGCGGCACCATCATGTTCGTCGGCACGAAGAAGCAGGCCCAGGAGGCGATCGCCCGCGAGGCGCAGCGCGTGGGCATGCCCTTCGTCAACCAGCGCTGGCTCGGCGGCATGCTGACCAACTTCCAGACCGTCCACAAGCGGCTGCTGCGCCTCAAGGAGCTCGAGGCCCAGGAGCAGACCGGCGGTTTCCAGGGCCTCACCAAGCGCGAGATCCTGACGCTGACCCGCGAGAAGGAGAAGCTGGAGCGCACCCTCGGCGGTATCCGCGACATGCAGAAGGTGCCCAGCGCCGTCTGGATCGTGGACACCAAGAAGGAGCACATCGCCGTCGGCGAGGCGCGCAAGCTGAACATCCCGGTCGTCGCGGTCCTGGACACCAACTGCGACCCGGACGAGGTCGACTACCCGATCCCGGGCAACGACGACGCGATCCGCTCGGCCGCGCTGCTCACCAAGGTGGTCGCCGAGGCCGCCGCCGCCGGCCTGATGGCCCGCTCCAGCCGCAACGGCTCCGCCGCCGCCGAGGGCCAGGACAAGCCCGAGCCGGGCGTGTCCGACGAGCCGCTCGCGGAGTGGGAGCAGGACCTGCTGAAGAACAGCGAGGCCCCGGCCGAGCAGACCACCGCCTCCTGAACCTTTCCGGCACGGCCGCGCCGGACCGGCGCGGCCCCCAAACTTTCCGAGAGGAACGGACACCGCACGATGGCGAACTACACCGCGGCGGACGTCAAGCGTCTCCGCGAGCTCACCGGCTCCGGCATGATGGACTGCAAGAAGGCGCTCGAGGAGAGCGGCGGCGACTTCGACAAGGCCGTTGAGTTCCTGCGCATCAAGGGCGCCAAGGACGTCGGCAAGCGCGCCGAGCGCGCCACCGCCGAGGGCCTCGTCGCCGGCGACGGCGGCGTGCTGGTCGAGATCAACTCCGAGACCGACTTCGTCGCCAAGAACGAGCAGTTCCAGGAGCTCGCCAACAAGATCGTCAAGGTCGCGCAGACGCTGAAGACCGACGACGTCGAGAAGCTGGCCGCGGCCGAGCTCGAGGGCGGCAAGTCCGTCGGCGACGCCGTGCAGGAGCTGGCCGCCAAGATCGGCGAGAAGCTGGTCCTGCGCCGCGTGGTGGCCTTCGACGGCCAGGTCGCGACGTACCTGCACCGCCGTGGCACCGACCTGCCCCCGGCGGTCGGCGTGCTGGTCGAGTACAACGGCGAGGGCGACGGCGCCGCCGAGGCGGCCCGCAACGCGGCGCTGCAGATCGCGGCCCTCAAGCCGAAGTACCTGACCCGCGAGGAGGTGCCCGCCGACCTGGTCGACAACGAGCGCCGCATCGCCGAGGAGACCGCCCGGGCCGAGGGCAAGCCCGAGCAGGCCCTGCCCAAGATCATCGAGGGCAAGGTCAACGCGTTCTACAAGGACACCGTGCTGCTGGAGCAGCCGTCGGTCCTCGACAACAAGAAGACCGTCAAGGCGCTGCTCGACGCGGCCGGCGTGACCGTGACCCGGTTCGCCCGGTTCGAGGTCGGCCAGCCGTAACACGACGGCAGTGACGTGAGGGTGCCCCGTCTCCGTGATCACGGGGACGGGGCACACTCGCGAAGGCAGGCTCCACGAGAGCACCCGAGCGGGCGGAGGCGGACATGGGCGAGGCGAAACGAGCCGACGGCGGTTACCGGCGGGTGCTGCTGAAACTGGGTGGCGAGATGTTCGGCGGGGGAGCGCTGGGCCTCGACCCCGACGTCGTCCACTCCGTGGCCGCGCAGATCGCGGACGTCGTCCGCACCGGTGTGCAGATGGCCGTCGTCATCGGCGGTGGCAACTACTTCCGCGGCGCCGAGCTGTCCCAGCGCGGCATGGACCGCGACCGCGCCGACTACATGGCCATGCTCGGCACGGTCATGAACTCCCTGGCGCTGCAGGACTTCCTGGAGAAGGAAGGCGTCCCCACGCGCGTGCAGACCGCCATCACGATGGGCCAGGTCGCCGAGCCCTACATCCCGCGACGAGCCGAGCGGCACCTCGAAAAGGGCCGTGTGGTGATCTTCGGCGCGGGCACCGGGATGCCCTACTTCTCCACCGACACCGCCGCCGCTCAGCGCTCGCTGGAGATCGGCTGCGAGGCCGTGCTCATGGCCAAGGCCGTCGACGGGGTCTTCACCGCGGACCCGAAGAGCGACCCGAGCGCGAAGATGTTCGACGAGATCAGCCACCGCGAGGTGCTCGAGCGCGGGCTCAAGGTCGCCGACGCCACCGCCTTCAGCCTCTGCATGGACAACAACATGCCCATCATCGTGTTCAACCTTCTCACCGAGGGGAACATCGCGAGGGCGGTGCGTGGTGAGAGGATCGGCACGTTGGTGAGCACCTCCGGGGCCGGGCCCAGCGCCTGACCCCGAACGGACCGGGAACAACAGCACACACAACGGGAGTAGCCGTGATCGACGAGACCCTCCTCGACGCCGAGGAGAAGATGGAAAAAGCGGTGTCCTTCGCCAAGGAGGATCTGTCGTCGGTGCGGACCGGCCGGGCCAACCCGGGCATGTTCGCCCGCATCATGGTGGAGGCGTACGGGTCGACGATGCCGCTGAACCAGGTGGCCGGCGTCAACATCCCCGAGGCCCGCATGGTGATCGTCAAGCCCTACGACCAGGGGCAGCTCGGCGCCATCGAGAAGGCCATCCGCGAGTCCGACCTGGGTGTCAACCCGTCCAACGACGGCCAGATCATCCGCATCACCATTCCGCAGCTCACCGAGGAGCGGCGCAAGGAGATGGTCAAGATGGTCAAGGCCAAGGGCGAGGACGCCAAGGTCCACATCCGCGGTGTGCGCCGCAAGTCCAAGGAAGAGCTCGACCGCATCGCCAAGGACGGCGAGGCCGGTGAGGACGAGGTCGCGCGCGCGGAGAAGGAACTGCAGCACCTGACCGACAACTACGTGGCGAAGGTCGACGAGCTCGTCAAACACAAGGAAGCCGAGCTGCTCGAGGTCTGAATGCCACAGGTGAGCGAAGAACGCGAGAAGGCCCCGGTGGCTTCTCCCGAGCCGGCTGAACCGGCCAAGAAAACGTCGCGGGCCGGTCGCAACCTCCCCGCGGCGATCGGTGTCGGGCTGGCACTGGGTGCGGCGATCCTCGTGTCGCTGCTCACCGTGCGGTACCTGTTCATCGGGATCATCGCGGCGGCGATCGCCGTCGGCACCTACGAGTTCGCCCAGGCGCTGCGGCGCGCCGCGAACATCCGCCTCGCGCTGGTCCCGCTGCTGCTCGGCGGTCAGGCCATGCTGTGGCTGTCCTGGCCGTTCGGGTACGAGGGCGCCCTGATCGCGTTCGCGCTCACCGTGCTGGCGTGCCTGCTCTGGCGGTTGCCCGGCGGACCGGTCGGCTACGTGCGCGACATCAGCGCGTCCGTGTTCACCGCCGCGTACCTGCCGTTGTTCGGCGCGTTCGCGGCGATGCTCGTCCCGCCGTCCGACGGGGTCGGCCGCGTGCTGGCGTTCCTGATCGGCGTCGTCGCGTCGGACACCGGCGGTTACATCGCCGGTGTCCTCAAGGGCAAGCACCCGATGGCGCCGTCGATCAGCCCGAAGAAGACGTGGGAGGGCTTCAGCGGCTCGCTCGTCGCGGGTGTCGTGGCGGGTTCGCTGACGCTGACGCTGCTGCTCGACGGGCAGGTCTGGCAGGGCGTGGTGTTCGGGGTCGCGATCGTGCTGACCGCGACCCTGGGCGACCTGGTCGAGTCGCTGATGAAGCGGGACCTCGGCATCAAGGACATGGGCACGCTGCTGCCCGGCCACGGCGGGCTGATGGACCGGCTCGACTCGCTCCTGCCCTCCGCCGTGGTGTCGTTCCTGCTGCTGTCGGCGTTCGTGAACTGATTGCGGTCAGCGGGACCACACGCCGAACCACTGCTCGGCACCGTACTCCTCGTACCGCTCCACCTCGGTGAACCCCAGCTTCACGGCGAGGCGCAGCGCGCGCTCGTTGGCCGTCTGGGTGGAGAGAACCACTGGTTCGCCGGGATGCGTCCCGGCGAACCAGCCGAGCGCCGCCGCGCACGCCTCGGCCGCGTAGCCCGAGCCCCACGCCCGCGGCAGGAACAGGTAGCCGAGCTCGGCTTCCCCGGCCTCCGCGCGGACGTGCCCCGGGCGCTCCGCGTCGCGCGGGTCGAGGGTGATCATCCCGATCATCGCGCCGTCGAGTTCGACCACGAACAGCCCCGGGCGCCGTCCGGGCACTTCGGGCACTGAGCGCTCCAGCTCGTCGCGCGGCCGAGACCCGCCGACGTAGGCGCCGACCTCCGGTGACGCGAACAGCTCGATGAACGCCGCCCGGTCCCGGGCGGCGGACTCGCGGAGGACGAGCCGCTCGGTCCGGATCGGGGCGGGTGGCCAGGCGTCGAACATGGCGGCGAACCTATCGCACGCCAGGGCGAGCGACGGCTCAGTCGTCGTAGGGGTCGTCCACCTCGGCGCGGCCCCAGCCCTCGCTCGTGCGGGAGTGGTCGATGATCGAGAACACCGCGCCGGCCGGATCGGCGAGGATCGCGATCCGGCCCCACGGTGTGTCGTAGGGCTCCACCAGCACGGTGCCGCCCAGCATCAGCGCGTGTCCCGCCGTCGCGTCGGTGCCGCGCGCCGGGTCGACGCCGAAGTACACCATCCAGTGCGGCGGCGCCTGCGGCGGGTACTCCGGGCCCATCACGTACCGGTACAGCACCGGTTGCTGTTCCAGCCGCCACTCCACGTAGTCGATGCCGCGGTTGTCCCCCACCTGCAGGCTCGTGTACGAGAAGAGCCGGGTGAAGAAGCCGTCCGCCGCCTCGCCGTCGCGCGTGTTCAGGTCGGCGCCGGAAAAGGTGTTCGGGAAGCCCGCCGCGAACGCCCAGTCCGCCGGCGGCTGCCACAGCACGAACGGCGCCCCGGAGGGCTCGATGCCGTGCAGGATGCAGCCCCGGTGCGGCAGCACGGTCGGTTCGAGCGTGACGACTCCGCCGAGCCGTTGCACCCAGTTCGCCGCCGCGTGCGCGTTCTGCACCGAAATGTTGATCATCCAGGCGCTCGCCTGGTCCGGCGCCGCCTGGTAGAGGCCGCCGACGGGCACACCATCCATCGTGCCGATCAGGTACCGGCCGGTGCGCGTCGCGGGATCGCGGCTGAGCAGGAAGGTCCAGCCGAACAGGCCTTCGTAGAACCGGTGGGAGGCCGCCTCGTCGACGCTGGCGAGCTCGACCCAGCACGGCACCCCGGAGGGCAGGACGGACGGGGCCGAAGATCCGAGGGACATACCGCCTCCGATCGGTGGGGAGGGCAGCAAGTCTATGCCGAACGCGAAGCGCTTTCCGGGCATCGTCTCGGATATCCTTGCGGTGTGTGGAAGATCGCCCGGCGTGGGCAGCGGACCACGTCCAGGGCGGACGTCCTGCCCAGCCCGAACATCTGGTACTACCCGGACACCTACGAGCTGGAGAACCGCGCGCAGGACGTCGAAGGCGACATCTGGCGGGTCCTCGCCGACGAATGTCCCTGGCAGGGCAAGGATGTGCTGGACGTCGGCTGTGGGGACGGTTTTCACCTGCCCCGCTTCGCCGAGTCCGCGCGGTCGGTGATCGGCGTCGAACCACACGAACCGTTGGTGCGCCGGGCGGAAAGCCGGGTCGCCGGGCTGTCCTCGGTGCGGGTGCTGCGTGGTTCCGCGCAGTCGATCCCGGTTCCCGACGCCAGTGCCGACATCGTGCACGCACGCACCGCGTACTTCTTCGGCCCCGGCTGCGAACCCGGTCTGCGCGAGGCGGATCGCGTGCTGCGCCCCGGGGGTGCGCTGGCGATCGTCGATCTGGACGTGTCCAGTGAGCCGTACGGCCGGTGGATGCGGGCGGATCTGCCCGACTACGACCCGGCGGCGGTCGACGCGTTCTTCGACGGCCAGGGTTTCCGCTGCCGTCGCGTGACGGCGAAGTGGCGGTTCGCCGACGCCGAAAGCCTCGCGGCGGTGCTGCGCATCGAGTTCAGCCCCGAGGTGGCCGACCGCGCGATCGAAGACGTCCTGCGGGACAACGGATCACGCGGCCGGCACGCTGCGGGCTTCACGGTGCCGGTGGGCTACCGCGTTCTCGTCCGCGACAAGCCCACCGGCCTCGTGCTGCCCGGTCACTCCTCGTCGTCCTCGTCGTCGGTGTCGATCTCGCCGAGCACGGCGTAGATCGACCGACGGGCCTCGTTGAGGATCTCCGCGGCACGCCGCTTCTGACCCGGCGTCCCGGCCTGGGACACCTGGACCGCGGCGGCGGCCAGCATCGCACCCGCCTTGCGCAGGTCGACCTCGTTGGGGTCGACGTCCGAGGCGATCTGCTCCCACGGCGGCTTCCCGTCCTGGTTCGCGGCCGCCTCGCGCCCGGCGTCGGTCAGCTCGAACAGGCGCTTGCCGCCGTCCTCGCGGGCCACCACCAGGCCTTCGTCGGCCAGCAGCTGCAGGGTCGGGTAGACCGAGCCGGGGCTCGGCCGCCAGAAACCGCCGCTGCGCTCGGCGATCTCACTGATGATCTCGTAACCGTGCCGCGGCTGCTCGGCCAGCAGGGCGAGGATGGCGGCGCGCACGTCGCCCCGCCGTCCTCGCCGCCCGCGGTGCGGGCCACGAGGGCCGCGCCCCCGGAACTCGCCACGCGGACCGCCCGGGCCCCAGCCCGGGGGGAACTCTCCGAAACCACCGCGGGCGAACGGGCCGAAGGCGGGCCGTCCGTGCGGCGGGGGGAAGTGTCCGTGTCTCATGTCGGTCTCCTTCCGTACTGTTCCGACATGCTCACGATATATCGGAAACAGTCGGAAGGCAAACCCGATGTCAGGTCACCGGGTTGTCGACCAGGATGACCTGCGGAGACGGGGCGGCGCAGGTGGCCCGGATCGTCTGGGTGCTGCCGTTGATCCGGAAGTCCGCGGCGGCGTCACCGAGCGAGATCCGCACGCTCTCCGCGCCCGGCGACGGGGTGAACGGGCCCGCGGTCAGCGTGCCCTGCTGCGGGAGCGAGATGACGATCTTCTGGTTCCGCACCAGCGTGGTCTGCGGGATGTCGATGCCGGCCGCGGCCACGTTCTGCACGGCAGGGGTGCCGCCCTCGACCACCAGGTTCTGCGTGGTCACCCGCCCGGACACGGTCCGCACGCCGGCGTCGAGCAGCGCGTTCACCGTGGCCGGCGGGATGGTGAGAGCCCCGGAGGCGTTCGTGAACGACAGCGAACCGCCCGCCTTGACCGACAGCGGGATGGTGCCGCCGACGGCGATGCCCACGTCGAGCGGCTGCCCGCCCAGCGTGCAGTGGTAGGGCGCGTTGATGATCCCGATCAGCGACTCGGCTGGCGGGACGGGGTAGTTCAGCGGCGCGCCGGTGATCTTCGATGGCGGCTGGCCCGCCGGCCCGCCGACGGCGATCGACAGCAGCGCGTTGCCCGCGGTCGGCGTGCAGTTGGCCTCGACGTTCAGGGTGAAGCCGGCCGCCGACTTCAGGGCGACGCGGGCGACGGCGTCGACGAACTGCAGCGTGACGATGCCCGAGCCGGGCGCGGTGAACGGGCCGACGTCGAAGGTGCCTTCGAGTGGCAGGCCGACCTTCAGCGGCCGGCCTGCCTGGATCGGGATGTCCTTGATCACCGCGGGCGGGTCGGCCACGTTGATCTGCGCGGGGGTCGCGTTCTGCGCGCCGATGTTCAGCGCGGAAATGGTCGCGTCGGCTTTGTCGATACCGGCGAACCCGGCCAGCGCGGTGAGCGCTTCCGGAAAGGTGATGCTGCCCGATCCCTGCGTCAGCCAGAATTCCTGGCCGGGCCCGAGTTGCGCGGCGACGGCGCCTTGCACGTCCACCGTGGTGCCGAGGTCGAGCACCTTGATGCCGCCGAAATCCGGCAGGCTGATGGCGCAGTTGATCGGCAGGCTGAACCGGCCGGTGTCCACGCCGATGTCGGGAACGTCCTGCACTGGCAAGGCGTTCGCGGTGCCGGTCAGCGCGAGGGTGAGCAGGGTCGCGGCGCCGGTGGCCAGTGCGGCCAGCCGTCGTCGCCAGCGGGTCGATGGCATGCGTTTCCTCCGGTTCTCGATGGTTTTGTCAGCTGGGTGACAATGCGGCGGAAATGTTTTTTCGCGGGCCGGCCGGCCGCGCCAAGAATCGCAGCGCGGGGAAATCCGGGCAATCGTCCGGCGGGAATTTGTGCCGCGCATTCGCGGATTTCCCCGCGGTTCGCGCACCCCGGCGCGGGTTCCCCTGGCGGCGGCGTGGGACAATGTGTGGTTGTGTCGACATTGCCGCTGCTCTTCGAGGCTCCCCGGCGCGGGATGCCGCCTCGCCACCTCGCCGACCTGACCGCCGCCGAACGCGCGGCGGCCGTCAGCGACCTCGGCGAGAAGCCGTTCCGCGCCAAGCAGCTGTCGAACCACTACTTCGCCCGCCTGACCGCCGACCCCGCCGCGATGACCGACATCCCGGCCGCGTCGCGGGAACGGCTGATGTCCGAGCTGATGCCGCCGCTGCTGACCGAGGTGCGCGCGGTGGCCTGTGACGACGGCGCGACGCGCAAGACGCTGTGGCGCGCGCACGACGGCACTCTGCTGGAGAGCGTCCTGATGCGTTACCCGGACCGGGCGACGCTGTGCATCTCCAGCCAGGCCGGCTGCGGCATGGCGTGCCCGTTCTGCGCGACCGGCCAGGCGGGGCTGACGCGGAACCTGTCGACCGCGGAGATCGTCGACCAGGTGCGCTCGGCCGCCGCGGTCATGCGGGACGGCCTGATGCCCGGCGGTCCCGGGCGGCTGTCGAACATCGTGTTCATGGGTATGGGCGAGCCGCTGGCGAACTACAAGCGCGTGCTGGCCGCCGTGCGCCGGATCACCGACCCGGCGCCGAACGGGCTGGGCATCTCGCAGCGATCGGTGACGGTGTCGACGGTCGGGCTGGCCCCGGCGATCCGGCGGCTGGCGGACGAGAAGATGCAGGTCCGGCTGGCGGTGTCGCTGCACACCCCGGATGACGAGCTGCGTGACACGCTGGTGCCGGTCAACAACCGGTGGCCGGTGGACGAGGTGCTGGAGGCGGCGCGGTACTACGCCGACTCGACGGGCCGGCGCGTGTCGATCGAGTACGCGCTGATCCGGGACGTGAACGACCAGCCGTGGCGGGCGGACCTGCTCGCGAAGCGGCTGCGCAAGCACCTGGGCCAGCTGGTGCACGTGAACCTGATCCCGCTGAACCCGACGCCCGGCTCGAAGTGGGACGCCTCACCGAAGCCGGTCGAGCGCGAGTTCGTGCGCCGCGTCAACGAGGGCGGGGTGGCGTGCACGGTGCGGGACACGCGGGGGCAGGAGATCGCCGCCGCGTGCGGGCAGCTGGCCGCCGAGGGCTGACCTCCCAGGCTCGGCCGCCTCTAATCTCGGCCCCATGCCGTTTCCGCGCGCTTCCCGGCGGCTCCTGACCGACGGGGCCGTCGCCGTGCTGTGCGTGGCGGTGTTCTGGCTTCCGCTCCCACCGGAGCACGGGCCTGCCGTCGTGCTCGTCCCGTTGCTCGTCGCCGGGGTCCTGCTGCGCTCGTGGTGGCCTGCGGTGGCGTTCGGCGTCGTCGCGACGGTGACTCTCGCGGGCGCGCTGCTCGGTTTCACGCCCGATCCGTTCGTCGCGGCGGCGTGGACGCTGTACCCGCTGGTGGTCCGGGCCGGCGGCGCCCGCTCCTCCCGGATCGCGCCGGTGACGCTCGCCGTGGTCGTGGCCGTCCTGCTCACGGCCGGATCGACGGCGTGGGACGACGTCCTGCGGTACGTCATGGTGAGCCTCCTGGTGCTGGCAGGCGCGTTCCGGCTCGGCGAGTCGGTCCGGCGGGAGCGCGCGGAAGCCGCGCGGCGCGCGGTGCTCGAAGAGCGGTTGCGGGTGGCGCGGGAAGTGCACGACGTGGTGTCGCATTCGCTGGGCACGATCGCGGTCACCGCCGGGGTCGCGGCCCACGTCGTCCCGCACGACGCCGCGAAGCTGACGAACCGGCTGACCCGCATCGAGCGGACGGCGAAGGACGCGCTGACCGACCTCCGGTCGGTGCTCGGCGCGGTCCGGGACAGCGACCGCCCCGCCGAACGCGCGCCCCAGCCAGGGATCGCCGACCTCGAAGCCCTGGCCGAACGGGTGCGTGGCACCGGCATCGAGGTGACCCTCACCGTGCGGAAGGCGGACGGCCTGCCCGCGAGCACGGGGCTGGCGGTGTACCGGATCGTGCAGGAAGGGCTGACGAACGCGGCCACGCACGCGCCGGGCTGCCGGTGCTCGGTGTCCGTCGCGGTGCGGGACGGCGAGGTCGTCGTGGAGGTGACCAACGGCGGTGGAAGCATGGGCGGCACGCGTCACGGCGGGGGAGGGTTCGGTCTGATCGGGTTGCGGGAGCGGGTGGAGTCGCTCGGCGGCGAACTGACGGCCACGCCGGCCGCGGACGGCGGTTTCACCCTGCGTGCCGTTCTGCCGGAGCCGCGCGGATGAGCGGCCGGATCCGTGTGCTCGTCGCCGAGGACGACGCCCTCCTGCGCGGCTCGCTGTGCGAACTGGTCACCGCCGACGCGGGGCTGGTGCTCGTGGGCGAGGCGGGCGACGGCGCCGCCGCGGTCGCCGCGGTGCGGCGGCTGCGTCCGGACGTGGTGCTGATGGACATCCGGATGCCGGTGCTGGACGGGCTGGCGGCCACCCGCGAGGTGTGCGCGTCCTCCTCGGCCCGGGTGCTGATCCTGACGACCTTCGACCTCGACGAGTACGTGTACGAGGCGCTGCGCGCGGGAGCCTCCGGGTTCCTGCTGAAGAACGCCGGCCCGCCGGAGATCCTCCGCGCGGTGCGGACGGTCCACGACGGGCACGCGATGCTGGCGCCCGAGGTGACCGGCCGGGTGATCGCGGAGTTCGCCCGGCGCCGCGAACAGCCGGAACGCGCCCGGTTCGACGAGCTGACCGAACGCGAGCGGGACGTCGTGGCGGCGATCGCCGAAGGCATGTCGAACGACGAGATCGCCGCCGCGTTGTTCCTGAGCCGCGCGACGGTGAAGACGTACCTCAGCCGTCTGTTCGACAAGCTCGGCGTGCGGGACCGGACGCAACTCGTCGTCCTCGCCTACGAAACCGGGTTCGTCGACTCGCTGCGCCGTTAGGTGTCAACCTTTGGCCGATGCCGCCCGGCCCGGCAGGCCACAGGCTGGCGGCATGATCGAAATATCGGGTCTGGTCAAGCGGCACGGGGCGAAGGTCGTGGTGCGCGAGGTCGGCTTCACCGCGAAGGCCGGTCAGGTCACCGGGTTGCTCGGCCCCAACGGCGCGGGCAAGTCGTCCACGCTGCGCATCCTCCTCGGCCTCGATTCGGCCGACGCGGGCACCGCGCTGATCGGCGGGAAGCCGTACCGGGCGCTGCGGAATCCGTTGCGAACGGTGGGCTCGCTGCTGGAGGGCAGCGGGGCGCACCGCTCGCGGACCGCGCGCGGCCACCTGGCGTGGGTGGCCACCAGCAACGGCATCCCGCGCAGGCGGATCGCCGAGGTGCTCGACCTCGTCGGGCTCGGTGACGCGGGGCGCAAGCGGGCCGGCGCGTTCTCCCTCGGCATGAACCAGCGGCTCGGGCTCGCCGCGGCGCTGCTCGGGGAACCGGACGTGCTGGTGCTGGACGAGCCGGTGAACGGCCTCGATCCGCACGGGATCCGGTGGCTGCGGGAGTTCCTGCGGTCGTACGCGGGAGAAGGCCGGACGGTGCTGCTGTCCAGCCACCTGATGAGCGAGCTGGCCAACACGGCCGACCACCTCGTGGTGATCAACCGCGGCACGGTCGTCCACAGTGGATCCGTGGTCGAGGTCTCCGCCGGTCACGCATCGCTGGAGGACGCCTTCTTCGCGCTGACCGGGGAGGGCCGATGACGTACCTGGGCGCCGAGTTCCGCAAGCTGGTGTCGTTGTGGCCGGCCCGGATCGCGGCCGGGATCTGCCTGGTCGCCGCTCCGGCGATCACCGGGCTGAACGCGAACACCATCCGGTCGCGGCTCGCCGAGGGGCATTCGCTCGGCGGCCGGAACCTCACCGAGCTGAGCATCGAGACCGGTGCCGTCGGCGCCGCCGCCGGGGTGCTGCTCGGTGTCGTCGCCATCAGCAGCGAGTACACCGCAGGCGCGGCCGACGCCGGTGGCGGGCGGCAGATCACGGTGAGCCTGACCAGCCAGCCCCGCCGCGGCCTGCTGTTCGCGGCGAAAGCGGTGGTGGTGGCGCTGGTGACGGCCGCGCTGACCGCCGCGTCAGTTGTGCTCGGGGTCGTCGTGGGACAGCCGTTGCTGGGTCCCCACGGCGTGCCGCCCGCGCAGGCGCTCGACGCGCTCGGCTGGCGGATCGGCGGCGTCGCCCTCTACTGCGCCTGCATGTCGCTGATCGCGCTCGCCGTCGCCACCGTGACGCGCGGCGGGGTGGTGCCGCTGGTCGTGCTCATCGCCAACACCACGGTGGTCTCGGTGTCGTTGCTGCTGGCCAAGGTCTTCCCGGCGGCGAAGTTCCTGCCCGACGCGGCCGGGGCGCAACTGTTCGTGCGGAACAGCCCCCTGACGGCGCCGCTGTCACCCACCGCAGGCGGTGTCGTGCTGGCCGGGTGGACCCTGCTCGCACTCGGGGTCGGCGCGGTGGTCTTCCGCCGGCGGGACGCCTGACGTGGCAGGCAGCAACGCGCTCCGCCACGTCGTCCTCGCCGAGCTGATCAAGCTGGCCACCCTGCGCGTGGTGCCCGGAACGGTCGCGCTCACCGTGGTCGTCACGCCCCCGCTCGGCCACCGCGCGGTCGAGTTCGGTCAGGCGGGGTTCCTGCTGCTCGGGGTCCTGTCCGCGGCCACCGAGTACGCCGGGGGTCAGATCCGCACCAGCCTGGCCGCCGTGCCGGACCGGCTCGTGCTGCTCACCGGGAAGGTGCTCGCCTACCTCGCCGTCGCCACCCCGGCCGCCGCGCTGACCGGCGCGCTGTCGCCCGGCGTGCCGGTGGTCGGAGCCACCGCGTACCTCGTCCTGATCGGCTTGCTCGCGCTCGCCGTCGGCCTCGCGGTGCGAAGTCTCGTCGGGGCGCTCGCGACGGTGGTGACACTGGTGTACGTGGTGTCCCCGCTGCTGCCCGCCGCCGCCTACCTGCCCGACCGGGCCGGGGCGGCGCTCTACCGGCCGGGTGCCCTGCCGCCCGCGCTGGGTGGACCGGTGCTGGCCGGGTGGCTCGTGGCCGCGCTCGCCGTGACCGGCTTCCTCTTCGCCCGGCGGGACACCTGAGCAGCAAAAAGGGGCCCCTCGCCGAGGGGCCCCTCATCATGTCCGGTGCGTCAGCGGCGCCAGGCCGTGCGCTTCTTCCTGATGTCCAGCAGCAGGCCGATCACGATGCCGGCCGCGATGCCGACCAGCCACACGTTCTCGGTGTTGTTCTCGTGGTTGTTGTAGATCATCGCCAGCAGCACGACGACCGTGACCCAGCCCGCGATGCGCGCGCCCTTCGGGAACCCGCCGTGCCAGCCCCACTCGGCCGACGGCTCGTCCCGCGGGTCCACCTTCGCCGGAGCGGCCTGCTGCCGCTTCTCGACCGCCTTGCTCGCCACGATCACTCCTCCAGGCCCTGCACGAACGTCCAACCGGATGATTCCACACCGCGACCCGCCCCGCGCCGATGACCCGCTCGGACGGGTTCGCGACAATGACCCCGATGAACGCACCCCGCACCGTGCTCGTGCTCGGCTCGACCGGCTCGATCGGCACCCAGGCCCTCGACGTCGCCGCCCGCAACCAGCACCTCTTCCGCATCTCGGGCCTCGCCGCGGGCGGGTCCGACCCGGCGCTGCTGGCGGCGCAGGCGCTGGCGCACGAAGTGGACGCCGTGGCCGTGACGAAGCCCACGGTCGTCGAGGACCTGCAGCTCGCGCTGTACGCCGAGGCGCAGAAGCGCGGCTACTCGCGGGGCGAGTTCAAGATGCCGCGCATCTTCGCCGGCCGCGACGCCGTCGTCCAGCTGATCGGCGCGGTCGGGGTCGACGTGGTGCTCAACGGCCTGCCCGGCTCCCAGGGCCTCGAACCGACGCTCAAGGCGCTCGAGACCGGCGCGACCCTCGCGCTGGCGAACAAGGAGTCGCTGATCGCGGGCGGGCCGCTCGTGCTCAAGCAGGCCAAGCCCGGCCAGCTGGTCCCGGTCGACTCCGAGCACTCGGCGATGGCGCAGGCCCTGCGCGGCGGCCGCGCCGAGGAGGTCGACCGGTTCGTGCTGACCGCCTCCGGCGGGCCCTTCCGCGGCCGCAAGCGCGCCGACCTGGCGAACGTCACGATCGACGACGCGCTGGCCCACCCCACCTGGGCGATGGGCCGCCTGATCACCATCAACTCGGCCACCCTGGTCAACAAGGGCCTGGAGCTGATCGAGGCGAGCCTGCTCTTCGGCGTCCCCTGCGACAAGATCGACGTGGTCGTCCACCCGCAGTCGATCGTGCACTCGATGATCACCTTCACCGACGGCTCGACGCTGGCCCAGGCCAGCCCGCCGGACATGCGCCTGCCCATCGCGCTGGCGCTGAACTGGCCGGACCGGGTGCCCGGCGCGGCCCCGGCCTGCCGCTGGGACCAGGCCGCGCGGTGGACGTTCGAGCCGCTGGACAACGAGGCCTTCCCGGCCGTGGAGCTGGCCCGGCACGTCGGGACCGTCGGCGGCTGCATGCCCGCGGTCTACAACGCGGCCAACGAGGTGTGCGTCGAGGCCTTCCTGACGCAGAACGCGGGCTTCACGGCGATTGTGGACACTGTTACCGAGGTGGTGGAGGCCGCCGACGAGTGGCGTCGCGAGCCGGGCGACGTCGCGGAGGTACTGGCGGCCGAGGAGTGGGCGCGAGCCCGGGCCGCCGAAATCATGACCGGAGGGAAGTAGCGGGTGGCCTACGTTTTCGGAGTCGTGCTGTTCGCGCTGGGCATCTGCGTGTCCGTCGCACTGCACGAGGCGGGTCACATGCTGACCGCCAAGGCGTTCGGCATGAAGGTCCGCCGCTACTTCGTCGGGTTCGGCCCGAAGGTGTTCTCCTTCCGCCGCGGCGAGACGGAGTACGGCCTGAAGTGGATCCCGCTCGGCGGGTTCTGCGACATCGCGGGCATGACCGCGCTGGACGAGGTGACGCCGGACGAGGCGCCGCGCGCGATGTGGCGCTTCAAGACCTGGAAGCGCACCGTCGTGATGGCCGCCGGGTCGGTCACGCACTTCATCCTCGGCTTCGTCGTGCTGTACCTGATGGCCGCCACGATGGGCCTGCCCAACGCGGTCGTCGGCAAGCCGCAGATCTCGTCCGTCTCCGAGTGCGTGCGCAGCGCGACCACCGACGAGGAGTACGCGAACCCGGTGTGCCGGCCCGGCGACGCCGCGCCCGCCAAGAACGGCGGCATCCAGCCCGGCGACGAGATCGTCTCGGTCAACGGCCAGCGCACCAAGACCTACGCCGACGTCACGGCCCTGATCCAGAACCTGTCCGGCCCCACCCGCTTCGAGGTCGACCGCAACGGCCAGATCGTGCCGCTGACCGTCGACGTCGTGCGCGTCGACCGCCCGGTCACCGACCCGGCCAACCCCAACGGCCCGGAGAAGATCGTCACCGTCGGCTCGATCGGCGTGACCTTCCCGAGCACGCTGGAGTACAACGCGATCACCGCGATCGGCGGCGCGGCGTCGTTCACCGGTGACATGTTCGTGCAGACCTGGCAGCGGCTGATCGAGTTCCCGGAACGCATCCCGGCGGTGGTGTCGTCGATCTTCGGCGGCGAGCGCGACCCGAACACGCCGGTCAGCGTGGTCGGCGCGAGCCGCATCGGCGGCGAGGCCGTCGAGGCCGGGCTGTGGTCGCTGTTCCTGCTGCTGCTGGCCAGCCTGAACTTCTTCGTCGGCGTGTTCAACCTGCTGCCGCTGCTGCCGCTGGACGGCGGGCACATCGCGATCGTCTGGTACGAACGCGTCCGCGACTGGATCCGCAAGCTGCGCGGCAAGGCCGCCGGTGGCCCGGTCGACTACTCGAAGCTGTCCGCGGTCACCGTGGTGCTGGTGCTGATCGGCGGCGCCGTAACCCTGCTCACCGTCACCGCCGACATCGTCAACCCGATCAGGCTGCAGTAACGCCAGGTCTTCGCAGGTCAGGGCCCCGCGCGGGGTAACTCACTCCGGCTGGTCACCACCGGGGCGGGCCCGGCCTGTGAGTAAGCTGGACAACGTCAGCAGCCCGTCTCACGCCGTAGAGGATTCGATGAGCGTCGAGCTTGGTATGCCCGCCCTCCCCGCCCCCGTGCTGTCCGAGCGCCGCAAGACGCGCCAGCTCATGGTGGGCAACGTCGGCGTCGGCAGTGAACACCCGATCTCGGTGCAGTCCATGACGACCACCCTGACCGCGGACGTGAACGCGACGCTGCAGCAGATCGCGCAGCTCACCGCGGCCGGCTGCGACATCGTGCGCGTGGCCTGCCCGTCCGCGGACGACGCCGAGGCGTTGCCCGCGATCGCGAAGAAGTCGCAGATCCCGGTCATCGCGGACATCCACTTCCAGCCCAAGTACGTGTTCGCCGCGATCGAGGCCGGCTGCGCCGCGGTGCGCGTGAACCCGGGCAACATCAAGAAGTTCGACGACAAGGTCAAGGAGATCGCCCAGGCGGCGAAGGACCACGGCACGCCCATCCGGATCGGGGTCAACGCCGGTTCGCTGGACCCGCGGCTGATGAAGAAGTACGGCAAGGCGACGCCGGAGGCGCTGGCCGAGTCGGCGTTGTGGGAGGCGTCGCTGTTCGCCGAGCACGACTTCCACGACATCAAGATCTCGGTCAAGCACAACGACCCGGTGATCATGGTCCGGGCGTACGAGATCCTCGCCGAGCAGTGCGACTACCCGCTGCACCTCGGCGTCACCGAGGCCGGCCCGGCGTTCCAGGGCACGATCAAGTCGGCGGTGGCGTTCGGCGCGCTGCTGCGGCAGGGCATCGGCGACACCATCCGCGTGTCGCTGTCCGCGCCGCCGGTCGAGGAGGTCAAGGTCGGCATCCAGATCCTGCAGTCGCTGAACCTGCGGCCGCGGAAGCTGGAGATCGTGTCGTGCCCGTCGTGCGGGCGGGCGCAGGTGGACGTCTACAAGCTGGCCGACGAGGTCACCGCGGGCCTGGAGGGCATGGAGGTCCCGCTGCGCGTCGCGGTGATGGGCTGCGTGGTGAACGGCCCCGGCGAGGCGCGCGAGGCCGACCTCGGCGTGGCGAGCGGCAACGGCAAGGGCCAGATCTTCGTCAAGGGCGAGGTCATCAAGACCGTGCCGGAGCACCAGATCGTCGAGACGCTGATCGAAGAGGCGATGCGGATCGCCGAGGAGGCGGGGGACGCGGAAGGAAGCGGTTCGCCCGTCGTCACGGTGAGCTAGCCTCCTGGCAGCGGGCCCCGGCAGAACGGGAGTGGGTCGATGAGCACCGCGTTCGCACGTCCCGAGACAGCCTGGAACCGAGCGCTGGACATCTGGCGCGAACTGCACGTGCCGGAGGGCTGGCGGCCGGAGCTCACCGCCGAGGGGATCTGCATGACCCCGCCACCCACCGGACAGCACAACCTGACCGCGAGCTCGGTGCACGACGCGCTCGCGTCGGCCGAGCTGGATGGTTGCGGCATTCTCCAGACGCTGGGTGTCGGTATCCGCGCGACCGGGAGCATCTACGTGCCGGATCTCTGCGTGGTGCCTCGCGACGCCGTTCCGGACAACTCTGATCCGGTCCCGGCGGAGAAAAAGAAGTGGGCCTACGCCCACGGCGGCATCCCGCAGTACCTGCTGATCGACGCCTACGACGAGGACGGTCCGGCGGTCTCGCTGTTCACCGAGCCGGTCCAGGGCGTCTCCAGCCGCACGGTGCGGGTCCCCTTCGGGCAGCCGGTCGAGGTCGGCGATCCGTTCGGGATCCGGCTGGAGACCACCGAGTTCTGAGCGATGGCCGCCGCCGAATGGGCTGTTCGCGCGCCGCACCCGCAGTTGCGGCCCGCGATCACGCGCTACATCGGCTACACGCAGCACGGCGTGACCCTCGGCACCCACCGCGGGCTGCCGTCCCGGCACGTCACCCTCGTCATCAGCCTCGCCGAGCCGATCCGCTTCACCGGCATGCCCCGCCCGGACCAGTCGCCCGGCCGCTTCACCGCCGCGGTCGGCGGCATGCACACCGCGCCCGCCCTCATCGCCCAGGACACCTTCCAGTCGGGCATCCACGTCGAGATCGACCCGCTCGCCGTGCCCGCCCTGTTCCACGTCTCCGCGGCCGACCTGTCCGGCTGCGTCGTCGACCTCGCCGAGCTGGGCCCGAAGCACCTCGCCGAACAGCTCGCGGAGGCGCCCACCTGGGCGGACCGCTTCGGCATCCTCGACGACGCCTTCCGCGGCGCCCTCGCCGACCGCCGGCCCGCCCGGGAGGTCGGCTGGGCGTGGCGCCGCCTCACCGCGGCAGGCGGGCTGATCCGCGTCGAGGACCTCGCCGCCGAGGTCGGCTGGAGCCGCCGCCACTTCGCCGAACGCTTCCGCCGCGAGCTGGGCCTGCCGCCCAAGCAGGCCGCCCGCGTGCTGCGCTTCGAACGCGCCATCAGCAGGCTCCGCGAGGCGCCCACGGACCTCGCCACCCTCGCCGTCGACTGCGGCTTCTACGACCAGGCCCACCTGTCCAACGAGTGGCGCGCACTGGCCGGGTGCACGCCCCGCACCTGGATCACCGAGGAGCTCCCGTTCCTCCAAGACCGCCACGCCGCCGCGGACGCAGACTCGCAGGCATGAGCGAAAACCCACCCACCGTCTGGCCCGCCTTCCGCTACGACGACGCGCACGCCGCGCTGACGTTCCTCACCGAGGTGTTCGGCTTCCGCGAGGCGCTCGTCGTGCCGGGGGAGGACGGGCAGATCACCCACGCCGAGCTGCGCTGGCCCGAGGGCGGCGGCGTCATGTTCGGCAGCACCAGCCACACCGAGGGCGTCCACGGCGACACGAAGCACGCCGGCTCCGCGTACGTGGTCACCGACCAGGTCGACGAGATCCACGACCGCGTGCGCCAGGCCGGCGCGGAGATCGTCGCGCCGCTCCACGACACCGACTACGGCTCCCACACGTTCACCGCCCGCGATCCGGAGGGCAACCTGTGGACCTTCGGGACCTACCGCGGGGCCCCTTGATCCCCCACGATTTCCCGATCCACCACTCCATCTGGCAATCTGGTGGATGTGTTGCGGCTTGCCGGTGCACGGCTGCTCAGTGATCGGGATCATCCCGTGGTCCGCGCCGTGCTCGCGGCGGACCCGGTGGCCAGTTGCATGGTCAGCGCGCGCGTCGAGGTGGCCGGTCTGGACCCCTGGCGCCTCGGCGGCGAGCTGTGGGCCGCCGACTACCGCGGCGCCCGCGGTGGCCGGCTGCCCGGACTGTGCTTCTCCGGCCCGAACCTGATCCCGTTGCGCGGCAACGCCGCGGCCCTGCGGTCCTTCGCCGACCGGGCCCTGCGCAAGCAGCGCGTGTGCTCCTCGCTGGTCGGCCCGGCCGAGCAGGTCCTCGGCCTGTGGGACGAGCTGGCGGGGGAGTGGGGCCCGGCTCGCGAGGTCCGCGAGGACCAGCCGCTGATGGCGATGGACGCCCAGCCCGCGGTGGAGCCGGACCCGCTGGTGCGCCCGGTGCGCCCGGACGAGCTGGAGCGGTACCTGCCTGCCGCGATCGCGATGTTCATCGAGGAGGTCGGCGTCGACCCGCGCGCCGGCGACGGTGGCGTGAGCTACCGCGCCCGCGTCGCGGAACTGATCTCCAGCGGCCGCGCCTTCGCCCGGTTCGAGAACGGCGAGGTCGTGTTCAAGGCCGAGATCGGCGCGATGTCCCGCAGCGTCGGCCAGATCCAGGGGGTCTGGGTGCGGCCGGACCGGCGCGGCCACGGGCTCGGCACGTCCGGCACGGCGGCCGTGGTGAGCCGGCTCGTCAACGGGCTCGGCCGCACCGCCAGCCTGTACGTGAACAGCTTCAACAGTCCCGCGCTCGCCGCGTACCGCCGCATCGGGTTCAGGCAGGTCGGCCGGTACGCGACCGTGCTGTTCTGACCGGGCTCACGGCCGCGCCGCCCGCGGGGGTCGTAGGGTGGAGTCATGTCCCAGCGTGCTCCGTTGACCCCTGGCGTCCAGACGCCGCGCCGCCCCGTGCCAGCCAGCATTCCGCGCCCCGAATACGTGGACAAGCCGGCGCCGAAGCGGGACACCGGCAACGGGGTGCGCACGCCCGAGGTCATCGAGGCCATGCGGGTGGCCGGCAAGATCGCGGCGCAGGCTCTGGAGGAGGGCGGCAAGGCCGTCAAGCCGGGCAACACCACCGACGACGTCGACAAGGTGGTGCACGAGTTCCTGCTCGACCACCACGCCTACCCGTCGACCCTGGGCTACCGCGGCTTCCCGAAGTCCTGCTGCACCTCGCTCAACGAGGTCATCTGCCACGGCATCCCGGACTCGACGGTGATCCAGGACGGCGACATCTGCAACATCGACGTCACCGCCTATATCGGCGGCGTGCACGGCGACACGAACGCCACGTTCTGCGCCGGTGACGTCTCGGAGGAGGTGCGGCTGCTGGTCGAGCGCACCCACGAGGCGACGATGCGCGCGATCAAGGCCGTGCGGCCGGGACGCCAGCTGAACGTGATCGGCCGCGTCATCGAGTCCTACGCCAAGCGCTTCGGCTACGGCGTGGTGCGGGACTTCACCGGCCACGGCGTCGGCCCGTCCTTCCACACCGCGCCGACCGTGCTGCACTACGAGGACCCGTCGGTGACCACGGTGATCGAGGAGGGCATGACCTTCACGATCGAGCCGATGATCACCCTGGGCTCCATCGACTACGACATCTGGGACGACGACTGGACGGTCACCACCAAGGACAAGAGCTGGACGGCCCAGTTCGAGCACACCCTGGTGGTGACCGCGACCGGCGCGGAGATCCTCACGCTTCCCTGATCAGGGAGTCCAGGAAACCCGCGGCCTCGGCCATCGCGCGCTCGGCGTCACGCGCCGCGATGGCCTCCAGCAGGCCGCGGTGGCCGATCGCCTCCGACTCCGGCAGGCGGGTGTCCGTCGTGGCCGCGACACTCGCGGTCACGGCCTCCAGGATGCCGCGGTAGAGCTCGGTGAGCAGCTCGTTGTGGGCGGCGCGCACGACAGCGAGGTGGAACTCGGTGTCGGCGCGCACGTACGTCTCGATCTCCTCGACGCGGTAGGCCGCGTCACGCCGGTCCAGCAGTTCGGTGATGGCCGCCAGCTCCTCTTCGGTGCGGACGGTCGCCGCCAGCCGCGCCGCCTCGACTTCCAGCGCCCGCCGCACGCCGAGCACCTCGCGCAGCTCCGAGCCGCAGAGCCGGCGGATCGCGCCGGACACCTCACTGGTCGCGCGCACGTAGGTGCCGTCGCCCTGGCGCACCTCCAGCAGGCCGCTGTGCGCGAGCGCGCGCACGGCTTCGCGGACCGTGTTGCGTCCCACACCGAGGCTCTCGGCGAGCGCCGCCTCAGTGGGTATCCGTTGCCCGATCGGCCATTCGCCCTGCGCGATGGCGTCCCTGAGCTGCCCGATCACCTGGTCGACGAGACCGGTCCGGCGGGTCGTGGCGAGTGGCACGGGGATATCCCTTCACCCGATCATCCTACGTTTGTCATACTAGCCTCTGTGACGGTCAATGATGAGGCATCGGTGCAGGAGAAGACGCGCGTCCCCGCGTCCCGCGTGCTCATCGGCACCGGGTTGCTCGGCGTGGCGGTTCTGCTCGCCGCGCTGAACCTGCGGCCGGCGGTGACCAGCGTCGGCGCGGTGCTCGACGAGATGCGCGACACGCTGGGGGCGTCCGCGACGTGGGCCGGTGCGCTGACGACCGCGCCCGGCCTGTGCTTCGCGCTCGCCGGCCTGACCGCGCCGGTGGTCGCCCGCCGACTGGGCATCGCGGTGGCCGTGGCGCTCGCGCTCGCGTTGCTGGCCGGCGGCCTGGTGCTGCGGGTGCTCGACGGGCCGCTGGTGGTGCTGGGCGGGACGCTGATCGGCACCGCGGGAATCGCGCTGGCGAACGTGCTGATCCCGGTCGTGGTCAAGGAGTCCTTCGCGACGCGGATCGGCCTGATGACCGGCCTCTACACCGGCGCGCTGCAGGCCGGCGGCGCGCTCGGCTCCGCGCTGACGCCGCCGCTGGACAGCGCGTTCGGCGGGTGGCGCCCCGGGCTCGGAAGCTGGGCGGCGCTGGCCGTGGCGGCGCTCGTGCTGTGGCTGGCCGCCGCGCGCACCCGGCCCGGCGGCCCGACGTCCGCTCAGAACGCGACCGCCGCGCGCTCGCTGTTCCGCAGCCCGCTGGCGTGGGTCGTGACGATCTTCTTCGGCCTGCAGGCCTGCCTGGCCTACATCGTGATGGGCTGGCTGCCGCAGGTGCTGATGGACGCGGGCGTCAGCCGCGCCGACGCGGGCCTGCTGATGGGCCTGGTGTCGCTGCTCGGGCTGCCGGTGAGCCTGATCGTGCCGCCGCTGGCCGCGAAGCGGGGCAGCCAGAGCGGGTGGATCCTGCTGCTCGGCGTGTTCGGCATCGCGGGCGTGATCGGCCTGATGGTCGCGCCGGAGGCCGCGCCGCTGCTGTGGTCGATCTTCCTGGGCATCGGGATGGCCGTGTTCTCGCTCGCGCTGACCACGATCGCGCTGCGGGCCCGCACGGGTGCGGAGACGGCGAAGCTGTCCGCGATGGCGCAGGGGATCGGCTACCTGCTGGCCGCGGTGGGCCCGTTCCTGTTCGGCCTGCTGCACGACGTGACGCACGGGTGGAGCGTGCCGTTCGCGATGCTGCTGGCCGTGGTCGTGGGGCAGATGGTGTTCGGCTTCTTCGCGGGGCGGCCGCGCTACGTCTGATTCCCGCCAGCGCCCGGCCGAGCCGTGATCCACGGTGGTGATCGTGGAAACCACTGTGCACGCTCGGTCCCGGGCAACCGGGCGCGAGCTGCGGTTCCCGATCCTCCAGACCATCGCGATCGTGCACGGGCGGATCGCCGAGGTGCATCCGTTCTACCGGGACACCTCGGTGATAGCCGATGCCTGCACGCCTCGCTGACCGGCCGCGCTACGTCTGACCGCGCCGGCGCACTTCCGTCGGGGAAGTGCGCCGCCGCTCAGAGCGGCAGGTTGAGCAGCGCGTTCTCGATCAGCTCGGGCATCGCCGGGTGGATCCAGTACTGGCCGCGCGCCATGGACTTCGCGTCGAGGCCGAAGCTCATCGCCTGGATCAGCGGCTGGATCACCGTTGGCGCCTGCGGGCCGATGATGTGCGCACCGATCAGCTGCCCGGTCGACGGGTCGGCCAGCAGCTTCGCGAAACCGCTGGTGTCCTCCATCGCCCAGCCGTACGCGATGCCCGCGTAGTCCTGTTTGGACGTCACGTACGCCACGCCCCGCGCCTGCGCCTCCTGCTCGGTCAGGCCCACCGAGGCGATCTGCGGCGACGTGAACACCGCGTGCGGCACGAACCGGTGGTCGGCCGTCATCGGCGACTCCGGGTTCAGCAGGTTGTGCTGCACGACCCGCGCCTCGTGGTTCGCGACGTGCTTCAGCTCGTACGGCGACGAGATGTCGCCGAGCGCGTAGATGCCCTCGACCGCGGTCTGCTGGTGGTCGTCGACCACGACGTGCCCCGCCTCGGTCGTCGTCACGCCCGTCGCGGCCACGTCCAGCAGGTCGGTGTTCGGCCGGCGCCCGACGGCGATCAGCAGCTCGTCCGCCTCGACGGTCTCGGCGCCCGACGGCCCCTCCAGCTCCACCGCGACACCCCTGCCCGACGGCCGCACCCGCACGGCCTTCCGGTTGAGCCGCACGTCGAACCGCTGCGCCGCCAGCTCGGTGAACCGCTCGCTGATGTCGAAGTCCTCGCCGCGCAGCAGCGCGCCGGACCGGGCCACCAGCGTGACCTCGACCCCGAACGAGCGGAACACGTGCGCGAACTCCGCGGCGATGAACCCACTGCCGATGATCACCATCCGCGCGGGCAGCGCGTCGAGCCGCATCACGGTGTCCGACGTGTGGTAGCGGACGTCCTCGAGGCCGGGCAGGTCCGGCACCACCGGCCGGCCGCCCGCGGCGAGCACGAACTTGTCCGCGGTGACGACCTCGTCCGGCCGCCCGTCCGCGAACGACACCGTCAGCTCCTTGTGCCCGGTGAACCGCCCCTGGCCCTCGTAGACGGTGACGCCGGCGTTGTCCTCGTGGCTCTTCCGGTACTCGCGCCCGCCCTCGGCGATCGGGTCGATGCGGCCGAAGATCCGGTCGCGCACGTCCGTCCAGCGCACCTTGTCCAGCGTCTCGTCGACGCCGAACCGGCCGGCCACCGACGGCGTCGCGGCGACGTCCGCGGCGTGCACGAACATCTTCGTCGGGATGCACCCGACGTTCAGGCACGTGCCGCCGAACACGCCCTTCTCCACGATCGCCGTCTTCCAGCCCGCGAAACGGGGATCGAGGATCGAGTTCCCCGAGCCGGTTCCGACGATCACCAGGTCGTAGTGGGGCACGTGATTACCTCCCAAGCAGTCCGCACCCGTACAACCGGGCCGGACCCGAAATCTGTTCCCGTTCCTACCCGCCGGTCGCCGTGAAATGCATCCTGTCCACCGGCTCCCGCCAAGCCCCGCCCCAGTCCCAGCCGACCGCGGCGAACGCCCGCACGGTCGCGTCGCCCGCCTCCACCATGCCCGGCCGCACCCACGAGCGGTCCAGGTACGCCGAGGCGAGTTCCGGCAGCACCACGTCGCCCTTGGTGTAGGGGTTGCAGAACGGGTTCAGGTCAATCGCCAGACCGTACGCGTGCGCCGACCAGTTCGTCTGACCGCGCACCGGACGGCAGACGAAGGCGCTGGTGTTGTTGCCGTCCCCGGTCGGCGGGGCGTCGAGTTCGGCAGGCGAGGTGACCCGCATCTCCTCGATCGGGAACCGCGCCGCGAACAGCTGCCCGAACACCCGGGTCACGTCCTCGGCGACGGAGGCGCCGACGAGCATCTCGCCGGTGTGCGGCTTCCCGTCGAAGCCCCAGAACGACATCGTCAGGTACCGCAGCGCGGACGCGGCCACCGGGCACGCGGGCTGCCAGGTGCTGCGGGCCAGCACGTCGGCCGGGACCGCGCTGACCGTCGACGCGTAGCGGCCGTCCGCGGGCGGCGGCAGGAAGTCCCGCGTCGGCAGGCGGCGGTCGCGCAGCACCGCCGGGGTCGGCCGGATCTCGCCGAAACCGTCCGGGCGGCGGGGCAGCGTCGTGGCGCCGACGGTCCACGGCGGTGCGGCGGAGGTGGTGGTGGTCGGCGGCGCCGTGGTCGTGGTGGTGGCCGCCGGGGCCGTCGGCGAGGGCACAGGCGGGGGCGGCGGCTCGGGTGGGGCGCCGCACGCCACGAGCCCGAGCGCCAGCAGGAGCGCCACGATTCCTCGCACGTCTCCAGCTTCGCAGAGCCGGAGTCCACCCGATCCAGTGACACCGGTTCCGGGCCCTTGTCGATTACTGTATGTGCGGCAATCTCACGCCCCGAATTCGTTTCCGGCGATCGGGTGTGGCACCGGGGGACATCGAGCTTTTCCGAAGGGAGCGCGCGCATGGCGAAGCACCGCCGACGCGACCGCAAGTTCCGCCTGGCGCTGACGGCGGTCATCACCGCCGCCGCGTTCGTGCCGGTGGTGGCAGCGGCCATGCCGAGCACCGGCGCCCGCCCGAACATCGTCGGCGGCACCGAGGCGTCCACCAGCAGCTACCCGTTCGCGGTGTACCTGACCGACAAGAGCGGCAACCAGTTCTGCGGCGGCGTCATCGTCAGCTCGACCGCGGTGGCCACCGCGGCGCACTGCGCCAACGCCGTGAAGCGCGCGGACCTGCGGGTCGTCGCGGGCCGGACGGACAAGCGCACGAACGACGGCAAGACCGTGTCGGTGCGCGAGGTGTGGACGCCCGACTCGTTCTCCGACCCCGGCAAGGGCGACGACGTCGCGGTCCTCAAGCTCGCGCAGAGCCTGCCGTACCAGCCGGTGGAGCTGCCCAGCGACGACTCGCTGTACGCCGAGGGCACCCGGGCGACGGTGCTGGGCTGGGGTCGCACCTCCGACGGCGGCCCCCGCTCGGACGTGCTGCGCAAGGCCGAGGTGCCGCTGCTCAGCGACTCCGGCTGCCGCGCCAGCTACTCGAACTACGACTCCCGGTCGATGGTGTGCGCAGGCTACCCGGACGGCAAGATCGACGCCTGCCAGGGCGACTCGGGCGGTCCGCTGGTCGTCGGCGGCACCCTCATCGGGCTCGTCTCGTGGGGCGATGGGTGCGCGCAAGCGGGCAAACCGGGCGTGTACACCCGCGTGCTCACCTACGTGAACGAGATTCGCAGCGAAGCCGAGTCGTCGCGGCTCGTGTTCTGGTAGTCAGGAGTCCGTGAACCCCGACAGAGGCGTCCGCGGACCGGACCTGACCACGCAGCAGCTGTACGACATCCTCCGGCTCCGGGTGGAGGTGTTCGTCGTGGAGCAGACCTGCCCGTACCCGGAGCTGGACGGGCGTGACCTGCTCCCGACGACCCGCCACTTCTGGATCGACGGGCCCGACGGCATCGAGTCCTACCTGCGGGTGCTTGACGACGGGGACGGCGTCCAGCGCATCGGCCGGGTCGTCACCGCGAAGCACGCCAGGGGCCGGGGCCTCGCCGCCCGCCTGATGACCGCCGCGCTGATCTCGGTCGGCGACGCGGACAGCGTGCTCGACGCGCAGACCTACGCTCGCGGTTTCTACGAGAAGTTCGGGTACGTCGCGGAGGGCGACGAGTTCGACGAGGACGGCATCCCGCACATCACGATGCGGCGCCGGCTGGCGCCGATTCGCTGATCACCTTCACCGCGGTGTCCACATCGGACTCCGTCAGGTCGGCCCGGGCGGTCAGGCGCAGCCGCGAAATCCCGTCCGGGACCGACGGCGGGCGGAAGCAGCCGACCCGCACGCCCTGCTCGGCGCAGCGGTCCGCCCACTCGACGGCCGATTCGGCCGAGGGCGCCTGAACCGAGATCACCGCCGCCTCCGGGTTGCTCACCCGGAACCCGGCCGCGCGCAGCTGGGCGGACAGCGTGATCGCATGGGTCAGGACCTTCTCTGGCAGGTCAGGCTCGGACTTGAGCACCCCGAGCGCGGCCAGCGCCGCGGCCGCGCTGGCCGGCGCGAGCCCGGTGTCGAAGATGAAGCTGCGGGCCGTGTCGACGAGGTGCCGGATCACGCGGCGCGGTCCGAGGACGGCGCCGCCCTGCGCGCCGAGCGCCTTGGACAGCGAGATGGTCGTGACGACGTCCGGCTCACCGGCCAGCCCGGCGGCGTGCACCGCGCCCCGGCCGCCGTCGCCGAGCACGCCGAACCCGTGCGCGTCGTCGACCAGCAGGGCCGCGCCGTGCTCGCGGCACACCTGGGACAGCTCCGGCAGCGGCGCGAGGTCGCCGTCGACGGAGAATACCGAGTCGGTGACCACCAGCGCCCGCGGCTTGCGGCGGGTCGCCAGCGCGTGCTTGATCGCCGCCGGATCGCAGTGGCTGATGGCCGCGACGTCGGTGCGGGACAGGCGGCAGCCCTCGATCAGCGACGTGTGGATGTGCTTGTCGCTGACGATCGCCGACTCCGCCCCGGACAGTGCCGTGACGGCGCCCAGGTTGGCCGTGAAGCCCGAGGAGAACACCAGCGCGGCCTGCGCGCCGCAGAAGCGCGCGAGCTCGTACTCCAGCTCGGTGTGCACCTCGGTGGAGCCGGTGTCCAGGCGTGAGCCGGTGGCGCCGGCGCCCCAGCGGAGCGCGGCGGCCGCGGCGGCACCGGCGACGCGCTTGTCGCGGGCCAGGCCGAGGTAGTCGTTGCCGGCGAGGTCCAGCTCCGTCGAGGAGGCTCCCCGCGGCCGCAGCCGGCGGGTCAGCCCGGCCGCCGCGCGCTTCTCGGCGGCGGCGTCGAGCCAGTCGAAAACCTGCTCTGGGGAGGAGGAAGCCGGTAGGTTCACGTCACGCAGTGTCGCACCGAGCCACGGCTGGGCAGTGGAGGGGCCATGACCGACACGGGACCGGCGATGATGCCGGAGGACTGGAACCGGGCGCTCGCGGTGGTCGCGCACCCGGACGACCTGGAGTACGGCGCGGCCGGGGCGATCGCCCGGTGGACCGGGCAGGGGAAGTCGGTGGTCTACGTGCTCGCCTCACGCGGCGAGGCCGGGATCGACACCATGCCGCCCGAGGAGGCCGGGCCGCTGCGGACGCGGGAACAGCTCGCCGCTGCCAGGGTCGTCGGAGTCGAGGAGGTCGAGTTCCTGGACCACCCGGACGGCCTGATCGAGAACGGGATCGCGTTGCGGCGGGACATCGCGGCGGCGGTCCGGCGGCACCGCCCGGAGCTGGTGGTGACGCTCAACCACCGCGAGTCCTTCCCCGGCGGCGGGTACAACATGGCCGACCACCGCAACGTCGGCGTGGCGACCCTGGACGCGGTCCGGGACGCGGCGAACCGCTGGCTGTTCCGCGACCTCGGTCTGGAACCGTGGAGCGGCGTGCGGTGGGTGGCCGTGTGCGGCTCGCCGGTGCAGACCCACGCCGTGGACATCACCGACACCTTCGACGCGGCGGTCGCCTCGCTGCGGGAGCACAAGGCGTACCTGGCGGCGCTGGGCGGCGAAATGGCCGAGCCGGAGCCGTTCCTGCGCCAGTTCGCCGCCATGGCCGGTGAGTCGTTCGGCGTGCCGCTGGCCTGCACGTTCGAGCTGTTCCCGATCTAGTGCCGGACCCGGTAGGTCACGTGCGTGGCCAGTGAGGTGGTGCGCGACGAGACGGGCTCGAGGTCCAGGCTGGTCACGCCGGCGAAGAGCCGGGCGCCGTCGCCGAGCACCGTCGGCGCGATGGACAGCCGCAGCTCGTCGATCAGCCCGGCCTGCAGGTACTGGTCGATCGTCGACGCGCCGCCCATGACCGCCACGGACCGCTCGCCCGCGGCGGCGCGCGCCTGGTCGAGCGCCGACTCGATCCCGTCGGTGACGAAGTGGAAGGTCGTGCCGCCCGCCATCTCGATGGGCTCGTGGGGGTAGTGGGTCAGCACGAAGACCGGCGCGTGGTACGGCGGCTCCTCGCCCCACCAGCCGCGCCAGCCGGGGTCGTCCCACTTGCCGCGGATCGGGCCGAACATGTTGCGCCCCATGATGTACGCGCCGTGGCCGAGGATCGCTTCGCGCTCGGCCTTGTTCTCCTCCGCGGCTTCGAACATCCACCGGTGCAGCTCCTCGCCGCCTTCGCCGAGCCCGTGCTCGCGGCTCTGGCGGGGACCGGCCATGAAGCCGTCGATCGAGATGGTCGGGCTGCTGAACACCTTGCTCATGGGAGTTCTCCTGACTGGTTGTGGTTTGCAATCGGTCTTGGGAACCGTACTGCTTCCGGAACCGGTTGTAAACTGCAATCGGAAGGAGAGTTGGATGACGGACGAACGCCGGTCGGGATGCCCGATCAACCTGTCGGTCGAGGTGCTGGGCGACAAGTGGTCGCTGGTCGTGATCCGGGACATGATGTTCGGCAACCTGCGGCACTTCCGGGAGCTGCTGCAGAACTCGCAGGAGGGGATCGCGTCGAACATCCTCGCGTCCCGGTTGCAGCGGCTGACCGAGCTGGGGCTGGTGTCCCGCGCCTCGGACCCGACGCACAAGCAGAAGGTGATCTACAGCCTGACGGAGCCGGCGATCCAGCTCGTGCCGGTGATGGCGCACCTGGGCGCGTGGGGGCGCAGGCACCTGCCGGTGACCCGCGAACTGGCCGTGCGGGCGGAGCTCCTGGAACGCGGCGGGCCCCAGCTGTGGGACGAGTTCATGGACGAGCTGCGCGAACAGCACCTTGGCATCCCGCGCCCGCCAGGGCGGGAGTCGGTGTTCGTGAAGCTGCGCACCGCCTACGAAGCGGCGCTCGCCGAGCAGAGCGCGTAACCCGCGGCGCCGCGCCTGCACGCCGCGAGACTCACCGGGGAAGGCCGCTGAATGAAAGAACCGCCGCGACCCCGGGCTGGGATCGCGGCGGTTCTGGGTTCAGCAGGATCTGCTGGAGCGCTGCCTGGGCTTGTACCCGGCGGAGGGCGTAGCGGCGGTGGTCGGGCCGCTCGATCCCGCGCCGCGCGACTTGCCGGGAAGGCTCGCTGACTGAAGAACCGCCGCGATCGCGGGCTGGATCCCGGCAGTTCTGGGTTCGGCAGGAATCGCTGGAGCGCTGCCTGGGGCTTGTACCCGGCGGAGGGCGTAGCGGCGGTGGCCGGGGCTGTTGATGAGCGCGCCGCGCGACTCGCTGAAAAGGCCCGCTGAACGAAAGAACCGCCGCGACCCCGGGCTGGGATCGCGGCGGTTCTGCGTTCAGTACGTCAGCTGGCCGACGGCGTGCTGCGACGCGGGCCGCGGCCCGGACGTCCCTGCCGGTAGCCGCCACCGTGACCGCGGTCCCGGTCGCCGTAGCTGCCGCCCCGGCGCGGCCGCTGCGGCCCGCCGAAGCCACGCGAGCCGCCACCCCGGCGCGGGGCGGTGTCGCGCGGACGGTCGACCACCGGAACACCGCTCGGCTCGCGGGCGCCGGTGATGTCGGACAGCTTCGCGTCACCGGGCCGCACGACCAGCTGGTCGGCGCGCACGCCGGCCTTGTCGGTCATCCGGCGCACGGTGCGCCGCTGGTCCGGCGTGATCAGCGTGACCACGGTGCCCGACGCACCGGCGCGCGCGGTGCGGCCGGCGCGGTGCAGGTAGTCCTTGTGGTCCGCGGCCGGGTCGACGTGCAGCACCAGGCTGACGTCGTCGACGTGGATGCCGCGCGCCGCGACGTCCGTGGCGACCAGCACCGTGGTGTGGCCGTCGCGGAAGTCCTGCAGGACCCGGTTGCGCTGGCCCTGCGACTTGCCGCCGTGCAGCGCGCCCGCCCGCACACCGCGCTCACGCAGCCGGTCGGTCAACCGGTCCACGTGGTGCTTGGTGCGCACGAACATGATCGTGCGGCCCTCACGGGCGCCGATCTCGGTGACCACCGACTGCTTCTCCTGGCGCGAGACCTGGAACACGTAGTGGTCCATGGTGTCGACGCTGGCCGTGGCCGGCGCGACCGAGTGCTCGACCGGGTCGTGCATGTACCGGTTGACCAGCTGCCCGACGTCGCCGTCCAGCGTCGCCGAGAACAGCAGCCGCTGGCCGTCCCGCGGGGTCAGGTCCAGGATCTCCCGGACCTGGGGCAGGAAGCCCATGTCCGCCATCTGGTCGGCCTCGTCGATGGCGATGAACTGGACCTCGCTGAGGTCCGCGGTGCCCTGCCGGACGTGGTCGGACAGACGGCCCGGCGTGGCGATCAGCAGGTCGACGCCGCGGTGCAGCGCGTCGGCCTGCCGGGGGAAGGCCATCCCGCCGACGGCGGTCCGGCACCACAGGCCCAGCGCGCGGGCCAGCGGGGTGAGCGCGTCGCTGACCTGGAGGGCCAGCTCACGCGTGGGAACGAGGACCAGGCTGCGGGGCTTCCGCGACCGGGCCTTCCCGCCCTCGAGGCGGGCCAGCAGGGCCAGCCCGAAGGCGAGGGTCTTCCCGGACCCGGTCTGCGCCCGGCCGAGCACGTCGCGCCCGGCGAGCGCGTCCGGCAGGGTCGCCGACTGGATCGGGAAGGGTGCGTCGATGCCGGCCTTGCGCAGAGCCCCGAGCAGGGGCTCCGGCAGGTTCAGGTCGGCGAACGACTGCACGGTGGAAGTGGACTCAAGGGTGATGCTCACGCACTGCCTCTCGGACGTGGTGGTACGTCGCAAGGGAGGCCCGGTGTGCCTGCGCGCAGGCAGGCTGAAGAACAAGTTCGGCGGGCTTTCACAAGGACGAACCCGGCGCGGCTGCGCCATCGGTGGTGTGTCCGCGTCCCATGAAGGGGGCGACCCGAATTCACGTCGCCCGGTTGCGGACTGTGATCAGAATACCTGAAGACCGTCGGGGACCTCACCTCAGCCCCGCCCGCTGCCGCAGGTCGAAAGCCAGGTCATCGGCCTCGACCTGCAGACCCCGCGCGGCAAACCACGCGGAGATGTTGTGGACGTCACGGGTGAGGTACTCCGCTCCTCTCGGATTCGCCACGACATCCACGACCTGGGGCAGGTCGATGAGCACGATCCGGCCCTCGTGGACGAGGATGTTGTAGGCGGACAGGTCTCCGTGCGCGAGCCCCTCCGACGCCAGTACGTCGAGCGCCCCGATCGTCTGGAACCACAGTTCGCGTAGTTCGTCCGGTTCGGGCCGCAGCTGTGCCAGGCGTGGCGCCGCTGTGCCGTCGGGCTCTCCGACGAACTCCAGCAGCAGTTCCGTGCCGTCCCGCTGCACCGGGTACGGCACCGGCGCGCCGATCGTCCACAATCGACTGAGCGCGGCGAACTCGGCGACCGCCCACTGCTCTGCGATGAGGTTGCGGCCGAACGAGGTGCGCTGCGCCATGGCCCGGTTCTCCCGGGACCGGCGCATGCGCCTGCCCTCGAGGTAGCCGGAGTCGCGGTGGAACTGGCGGTGCTCGCTTGATCGGTAACGCTTCGCGGCGAGCAGGCATTCCCGGCTGCGGTCGGGGAGCCCGCGGCGCAGCAGGTGCACCTCGGCCTCCTTGCCGGTCTTGAGGACACCCAGCTCGGTGTCCACGGCGGCCAGTTCGGTGACCAGCCAGGCCGGGTGCGGGCGCGGGCCGTGCTCGGCGCTGTCCCACGTCGAGTACCGGTCGGCGCCGCCGGGCACCGCCGGTTCGGCGTAGCTGTCGTCGCGCACGCGGGCGAGCCGCTGCCGTTCCTGTTCGGTCAGGCGGCCGCTGCGGACGGGGTTGATCTCGTCGTCGAACCGCGGGCGGCGACGACGTGAGCGTGGGGTGAAGTCTTCGAAATCGTGCTGACGCACTGGTGGGTCTCCAAGGCTGAGGGGCCCCACCGGCGCCGTTCGATCAGGCGGGTGGGGCGGGTGGACGGGCGGCGAAGGCACGGCCCAGCACAACGACGGACACAACGCACCTCCTTCACTCGCCACCGGGGCCCAGCACACCGGCGTTTCGCGTGATCATGCCCGCGGCGGCGCTGCGGCCGCAACCGAATTACCGGCAGACTGGCGGCATGCGCGTGATCGTGATCGGCTCCGGGATCGCCGGAGCGAGCACCGCCCACCAGCTCGCCCGCCGCGGCGCCGAGGTCGTGGTGGTCGAGGCAGGCCGTCCGGGAGTGGCGACGGCCGCGGGTGCGGGCATCGTGTGCCCGTGGACCAGCCGCCGCGGCGACGACGAGTACCGCTTCGCCGCCGCGGCCGCCGCCTACTACCCGGAGCTGGTCGCCCAGCTGGCCGAGGACGGCGCCGGTGACACCTCGTTCGAGGTGGTCGGCGGGATGGTCGTGTCGGCGGACCCGGCCGAACTCGACGAGGCGTTCGCCCGGGTGAGTGCGCGCGTTGCCGGGGAACCGGCGGCGGGCGAGGTCTCCCGGCTCGATCCGGCGCAGGCCCGCGAGCTGTTTCCCGCGCTCGCGCCCGATCTGGCCGCGGTGCACGTCTCCGGCGGCGGCCGCGTGGACGGGCGGCGGATGCGGCAGGCGCTGCTCGACGCCGCGGTGGCGCGCGGCACCCGGATCGTCGAGGGCGCGGCGGAGCTGACCGGGCGCGGCGTCCGGGTCGCCGGGGAGGAGCTGGACGCGGACAAGGTCGTCGTCGCGGCCGGGGCGTGGAGCAGCGAGCTGGTGCCGTCGGTGTCCGTGGCGCCGCAGCGGGGCCAGATCAGCCACTTCGAACTGCCGGGCGCGGACACCGCGCGCTGGCCGGTGGTGCTGCCGGTGTCCAGCCACTACCTGCTGGCCTTCCCCGGCTCGCGGGTCGTCGCGGGCGCCACGCGGGAGACCGGCTCCGGCTTCGACCACCGCATCACCGCGGCCGGGCAGCGGGAGGTGCTGGACCACGCCCTGACCGTGGCGCCGGGCCTGGCCGACGCGACGCTGCTGGAAACCCGGATCGGCTTCCGGCCCGCCTCGCCGGACGGCCTGCCGCTGCTCGGGCCGCTGGCGGAGCGGCCGGACGTGCTGATCGCCAACGGGTTCGGCCCCGGCGGGCTCACCGCGGCGCCGTTCGCCGGACGTCTCGTCGCCTGCCTCGCGCTCGGCGAGGAGGTGCCGGTCGACCTCGCGCCCTACCGGCCGGAGCGGTTCACCGGTCGGTGATCAGCTCCAGCTCCTGCTCGCCGACCCGGTCCAGCGTGATGCCTGCCCGCTCGGCGGCGCCGATCAGGCCCTCCACAGTGGAGGGTTCACGGGTGGCGGTCGCCAGCGCGGCGGCGAGCTTTCCCTTGTAGGCCTTGTTGAAGTGGCTCACGGTCTTGCCGCTCGCGGTGACCACGCGCACCGTGATCGCACGCGGGATGCGGGCCAGCGCGGCGTAGGCGCCGGAGCGCAGGTCGACGATCAGACCGTCCACTTCGGCCAGTGCGGGCTCCAGGACGGGCCGCCACAGCGACCGCAGCGTGCCGAGCGCGGGCAGGGTGGTGCCCCCGGAGAGCCGGTAGGCCGGGATGCGGTCGTCGCCGCGGGCGATGCCGAACAGGGCGGAGGCGACGGCCAGCCTGCGGTCCGCCTTAGCCCGCGCGGCGGGACGGAGACCGCCGTAGTCGAGCGCGTCGTAGAGCACGCCGGTGTAGCGCTCCAGCGCGGGCAGGGTGGGCGCGCTCCAGAGCGCGGCGTTGCGCGCCACCTCGTCCTCCTGCCGCGCCGACAGGCCCAGCACGTCCAGGCTCTCCCGAACGTTGCCGGCCAGCTCGACCAGCGCGTCGGCCAGCTTGCGCCGCAGCGGGTTCAGCTCGGCGAACGACAAGGCGTCGAGATCCAGCGGAGGGCCGTCCCCACCGGCGGCTTTGGTTTCCGAAGGAGGCAGCAGCACCAGCACGGCCAGCAGGGTAACCCGGGCGCGGAAAATCGCTGGGACGGGCCAGCGGCTGTGCCTACGCTCGACCGATGACTGTGACCTGGCGCGCACTGCGGCTGGACGACGCCGAAGCGGTGACGGAGTTGTTCGCCGCAGGCGAGAAGGTGGAGCCCACGGGGGAGGAGCACAGCGTCGACGACATCAGGGAGAGCCTGGAGTCGCCGAACTCGCCGCTGCCCGAGGCGGGGGTCGCCGTGCTGGACGGCGACCGGATGATCGCCTACGCGATGACGGCGCGACGGACCGCCGCCGATCCGGTGCACCAGATGCGGGTCGAATCGATGGTGCACCCGGACCACCGGACGGACGCCCTCGGCGCGGAGCTGCTCCGGTGGTACGAGGAGGCGAGCTCCGAACTTCACCGGAAAGTGTTCCCGGGAGCGCCGCTGGAACTGCACGCCATGGCGCACGACAACCAGCGGTGGTACGCGTCGGTGCTGCGCCGCGGCGGCTACGAGCACGTGCGCACCTTCCTCGACATGACGGCGGACCTGTCGGCCCTGCCGTCCGTGGAGTCCACGGTCGAGCCGGTCCGGTACGAGCCGCGGCACGAGGAGGCCACCCGGCTCGCCCTCAACGAGGCGTTCGGCGAGCACTTCGGCAGCGCGCCGCTGACGCCCGAGGTGTTCCGGCACCGCGTCACCGGCAGTGCCGGGTTCCGGCCGGAGCTGTCGTTCCTGACGCTCGACGGCGACCGGGTGACCGCGCTGGTGCTGTGCGTCGAACGCGGCGTCGCGGACGGCGAGGTGGTCGTCGAGTACGTCGGCACCCGGCCCGAGGCGCGGGGTCGCGGAGCGGCGAAGAGCCTGGTGGCGCGGGTGTTGCGGGAGGCCCGCGAGCGCGGCTACCAGCGGGCGGTGCTCGGCGTGGACGGCGAGAACCCGACCGGCGCGCAGCGGGTGTACGAGCGGTGCGGCTTCGTGGTGACCGGCCACTGGCACGTGCACGCGCGCCCGGTCAGCGGACGGTAAGCCGCCGGTCAGCGCTCCTGGCGAAGCTCGGGGCAACCGAGTTCGAGGAGTGCTTCGATGAGTAGGACAGTGCTGATCTCCGGCGCGAGCATCGCCGGCCCGTCCACCGCGTTCTGGCTGAACCGCCTTGGCTACGCGACGACCGTGGTCGAGCGGGCGCCCGCCCTGCGGGAGGGTGGACAGGCCGTCGACTTCCGCGGCGAGCAGGTGGCGGTGCTGCGGCGGATGGGGTTGCTGGAGGAGATCCGCGCGCACCAGACGTCGATGGGGGAGCAGCACATCCTGGACGCGTCTGGGAAGCGCGTGGCGAGCCTGCCGTCCTCGATGATCAGCGGTGAGGTCGAGATCCAGCGCGGCGACCTGAGCCGAGTGCTGTACGAGGCGACGAAGGACCGCACGGAGTACGTCTTCAGCGACTGGATCACGTCGCTGACGGAGACCGGTTCGGGTGTCGAGGTGACGTTCGCCCACGGCGCCCCGCGGACCGTCGACCTGGTGATCGGCGCCGACGGGCTGCACTCGGGCGTGCGGGCGCTGGCGTTCGGGCCGGAGTCGCGGTTCCGCACCGAGATGGGGTACGCGTGCGCGGGGTTCAGCGCGCCGAACCACCTGCGGCTCGACCACACCGGGCTGATCTACAACGTGCTCGGCCGCGGCGTGACGTACGCGGCGCAGGACCCGGACGGCCCCGCCAGCATCGGTTTCGTCTTCGCCGCCGACGGCCTGACCTACGACCGCAAGGACGAGGACCAGGTGAAGCGTTTGATCGCGGACGTGTACGACGGCGTCGGCTGGGAGGTCCCGCGCCTGCTGGACGCCCTGCGCGACGCCGCTGATCTGTACTTCGACGAGCTGGCGCACGTGTACCTGCCGCGCTACACCAGCGGCCGGGTCGCACTGGTCGGCGACGCGGGCTGGGGCGTGGGGCCCGGCGGTGGCGGCACGGGCCTGGCGATGATGGCGGCGTACGTGCTGGCGGGCGAGCTGGCCGCCGCGGGCGGGGACCACGCGGTGGCCTTCGAGCGGTACGAGTCGGAGGTCCGCCCGGCCGCCGAGGCGGGCGCGAAGCAGGCGAAGGGCACCGGCCCGTTCCTGGCGCCCCGCACCGCGCGTGGTCTGTGGCTGCGGAACCAGTCGCACCGGATGCTGACGACCCGCGTGTTCTCCGGGGTGTTCGACAAGATGACCCTGAAGGCGGCGAACACGTTGAAGCTGAAGGACTACGGGATCTGAGGCTCCCGGGAGCCGAGGGTTTCGGCGATCTCCTCGAAGGACATGGCGGTGCCGCGGTCGTAGGCGGCTGCGAAGGCGTCGGCGCCCAGCAGCTTCTGGCAGCCGGCCGCCACCGCCGCCACGTCCTGGTCGTGCGGCCTGGCGGCGCTCCGCAGCGCCACCGCCATCCCCAGCTGCTCGGCCGCCCGCTCGGGGTCGCCGTCGAGCAGGGTCATTCCCGCCTGGCCTTCCAGCGCGTCCGCGATGTCGGTCCGGAAGTGCTGCGCGAGCGTGATGTCCAGCGCCTGCCGGTGCCGTGCCCGCGCCTCAGGCCAGTCGCCCGTCGCCTCGGCGAGCCTGCCCATCGCCGTGAGGGTCCGGGCGCTCGCCGCGTCGCTCTGCCAGTCCGTGCCCAGCGTGGCCAGCGCCCGCTCGAAGTGCACCCTGGCCTGCGCGAAGTCCCCGCGACGCCGGGCCAGCTCGCCGAACCCGCGCTCGGTGAGGCCGAGCAGGGTCGAGGCGCCCGCGCGCCGCGCGAGGTCGGCCGCGTGGCGGTGACCGGCTTCGGCGTCGGTCAGGTCGCCGTCGCGCAGCAACCGGTCCGCCCGCCGCGCCCACAGCTCGGCCAGCTCCTCCGTCGCGTTGAGCTGCCCGAGCAGGTCCATCGCCTCGTCGACGAGCGCCGCGGACCGGTCCCGGTCACCCCGCAGGTCCGCGAGCTCGGCGAGCCCGTCGAGCACCTGCGCGGTGCCCCACCGGTCGCCGATCCGCCGGAACAGCTCGAGCGATCTGGCGAAGGCCTCTTCGGCGCCCGCGCTGTCACCGTTGAACAGGCGCAGGTAGCTCGTCGAGAAGTGCACCAGCGCCTGGAACCACGGATCGTCGTCGTCGACCATGGCCTGTTCCAGCTCGTTCGGCCGCCGCGCCGGGCTCGGCGGGCCGGCGAACAGCGCCCAGTAGACGAGCAGGTACGGCTGACGCAGCGGCCACGGCAGCGACGGCACGATCGAATCGACCCGCCGCAGGTGTTCGTCGAGACCAGGTGGTTCGGCGGGCGCGGCGTTGAGCACGCACAGCACGTACTCCTCCGCCAGGTCGGCGGGCGGTTCCGGGCCGAGGTTGGCCAGCAGCCGCGCGGCGAGCGGCGCGATTTCCGTGCGCACGCCCTGCAGACGCCAGTACGAGGACAGTGCGCCGACCAGTCGCAGTGCCAGCGCGGTGTCCGACTCGACCGCCCAGCGCAGTGCCGCGTGCAGGTTCGCCCGCTCGGCGGTCAGGCGGGCGAGCCATTCGATCTGCTCGGTGCGGCGCAGGTGCGGGTCGGCGGTCTGGGCGAGGGCGAGGAAGTGCCCGGCATGCGCCCTGGCCACCGCGTCCCGTTCGCCCGATTCGTCCAGCCGCTCGGCGCTGAACGCCCGGATCGTCTCCAGCATCCGGTAGCGCTCACCGGAGAACTCGATGAGCGACTTGTCGACAAGGCTGTCGAGGAGGTCTACGGTGTCCGGTTCGGACAGTCCGCACACGCTCGCGACCGCGTCCACCGTCGCCCCGCCCGCGAAGATCGCGAAGCGGCGCACCAGGTTCTGTTCGTCCGGCGTGAGGAGGTCCCAGCTCCAGCCGACGACGGCACGCAGCGTCTGGTGCCGGGGCGCGGCGGTGCGGCTGCCCTTGGACAGCAGGCGGAACCGGTCGTCGAGGCGGGCTTCGAGCTGGTCCAGCGGCAGGGTCCGCAGGCGCGCCGCGGCGAGTTCGATGGCCAGTGGCAGTCCGTCGAGCGCCTCGCAGATCCGCCGCACCCGCTCGGCCGAGTCGTCGTCGAGGCGGAACCCGGGCCGCACGGCGGCGGCGCGTTCGGTGAACAGCCGCACCGACTCGTAGCCGGTGGCCTCGGCCGCGCCGCTGCCGTGCGGCGGGGACGCGAGCGGCGGCACCGCGCACAGCGCCTCGCCGGTGATTCCGAGTGGTTCGCGGCTGGTGGCGAGCACCCGCAGCCCGGGGCTCGACGAGAGGAGCCGGTGGACGAGCTTCGCGGCGTCGGCGATCACGTGCTCGCAGTTGTCGAGGATCAGCAGCAGGCGCCGGTCGGTGAGCGCGACCTCGATGCGCCCGACCGGGTCCGGCGGGGCGCCGCCGGTGGGGAACAGGCCGGTCTCCCGCAGGCCGAGCGCGGTGAGGACGGCCTGGGCGACGTCGGCGCCGCTGGTGACGGGGGACAGGTCCACGAAGCACACTTCGCCGTCGGCACGGCCACCGGCCTCGATGGACAGACGGGTCTTGCCCGCGCCGCCGGGGCCGGTCAGGGTGACCAGGCGCCCGGTGTCGAGCAGGTCGGCGATGCGGGCCAGTTCCGCTTCGCGGCCGATGAAAGTGGTGAACTGGGCGGGGATCTTCGGCGGTTCGGGCGGCGGCTCGGCGCGCAGCACGGCGAGGTGCGCGGCGGCGAGTTCCGGGGACGGGTCGGCGCCGAGTTCGTCGGCGAGCACGCGCCGGGCATCGGCGAAGACGGTGAGCGCCTCGGCTTGGCGGCCGTTGGCGGCGAGCGCGCGCATGAGCAGGACGCGGGGCCGTTCCCGCAGGGGGTGCGCGGCGCACAGTTCGGTGAGTTCGCCGATCACCGCGCGGGATTCGCCGACGGCGAGGTCGGCTTCGGCGCGGTCCTCGACGGTGGCGACGCGCAACTCGTCGAGGCGCGCGGCCTGTGCTTCGGCGAAGGGGGCGTCGCGCACGTCCGCGAGGGCCGGGCCGCGCCAGAGGTCCAGGGCTTCGCGTAGCAGCTTCGCGGCGCGGGCGTGTTCGTTGGTGGTGAGGGCTTGGCGCCCGTCGCGGGCGAGGCGGGTGAAGCGGTGGAAATCGACCTGGTCCGGTTCGACCGCGAGGCGGTAGCCGGCGGGGTGGGATTCGATGCGGGCTTGGTCGCCGAGTTTGCGGCGGAGGCGGGACACCTGGGCCTGCAGGGCGTTGGCCGCGTCGCCCGGCGGGTGGTCGCCGTAGAGGCCGTCGACGAGCCGGTCCGTGCCGACGACGCGACCGGCGTCGAGCAGCAGGAGCGCGAGGAGGGACCGGGGCCGTGGCCCGCCGAGGGGCACCGGGTCGCCGGCCGCGGAGCGCGCCTCGACAGGACCCAGGACGGCGAACCACACCCCGCGATTGTGGCGCATGGCGCGCCGGACGGGGTGAGGCTGTGCCGCGGTTCGCGGGCCGCTGCTTTACTTCACTCATGGAACCTGGGCCGCTGACGATTTCCTACGCCGTGGCTTCCGACGTCGGGCAGCGACGCGAAGCGAACGAGGACTCGGTCTACACCAGTCCGCGTCTGCTCGCCGTCGCCGACGGGATGGGGGGTCACGTCGCCGGTGAGGTCGCCAGTTCGGGCGCGGTCGCCGCGATCGCCGCCCTGGACGAGCGCCTCGAGGCGGAGTCCGCGAAGGCCGACGTGGAGGCGCTGGCGACCGCCGTGGCCGACGCCGGTGCCCGCTTGCGGGCCCAGGTCGAGGAGGACAGCCGGCTGCAGGGCATGGGCACCACGCTGACGGTGCTCGCCTGGGACGGCACGTCGTTCGCGGTGGCCCACGTCGGGGACTCGCGGGCGTACCGGCTGCGCGAGGGCGAGCTGGCGCAGGTGACGCGCGATCACACGGTGGTGCAGGAGCTGGTGGACCAGGGCCGGATCTCGCCGGAGCTGGCGATGAGCCACCCGCAGCGTTCGGTGCTGACGAGGGCGCTCCAGGGCGCCGGCGAGCCCGAGCCGGACCTCTTCGTGCTGGACGCCAGGCCCGGCGACAGGTACCTCATCTGCTCCGACGGCCTCTCCGACGTCGCGACGCCGGAGCAGCTGACGGAGGTGCTGACGACGGTGCCGACCCCCGAGGAGGCCGTCCAGAGGCTCGTGGAGCTGGCCAACGCGGGCGGCGGACCGGACAACATCAGCTGCGTCGTGGCCGACGTGGCGGAGGCGAACGCGGCCGACTGAGGCCGACGCGGGCGGCGTGGCCGACTGAGGCCGACGCGGGCGGCGTGGCTGGCTCGGTCCGGTGTGACTGGCTGGGGCCGGTGTGGCGGTCATGGACGCGGCCGGCTGACGCCGACATGTCGGACGCGGCGGCATGGCCGGCTGAGGCCGGCGTGGCTGGCTCGGCAGGCGTGGTGACGCAGACGCGACCGGCTGACGTGGTCGGCTAGGACTGGCGCGGTCGGTTAGGGCTGATGGGGCTGGCGCGGCCGGCTAGAGCCGATGGGCCGACCCGGCTGACGTGCTCGGTTAGGGCTGACGCGGTCGGTTGGGGCTGATGCGGCTGGCGCGGCCGGCTAGGGCCGATGGGCCCGATGGGGCTACGCTCGGGTCGGTCGTCGCGATGGCCGAGGCTGGTCAGGCCTGCGGAGTCGCGCGCCGGTGGAGGCTGTTCCAGCGGGCGGCGGCTGCCCGCGGCGGCTGAGGCTGGTCGCGCGCTCTGCGAACGCCGCTGGTTCTTCCACCCGGGCGGCGGCCCGCCTTCCGGCGGGTGTGCCCTCCGAGGTGGGCTTCGCCGCCCGGCGGCGACTGTGCAACCTTGGTGGGGTGCGCCACCTCGTGGTGGGCGTGCCCGGTCGGCCCGGCGGCGTGCCGGTTCGGATCTTGAAAACTGGTTCGCGGGGGCGTCGGCCGCGGGTACGGTCTGGGCCATGGCCTCACCGGAATCGCTGGTCTCCGCGCTGGCGGACCCTGAACGCCTGATGCTCTTCGCCCGGATCTGCACTTCGCACGACGGGTTACCGGTGGCAGGGGATCGGCATACCGCGAAACTTGCGAAGCGCCTCGTTTCGGCTGGGATCGTCACCGTTGCCGGGGATCGGTACCGGGCAGTGCCGCAAGCTTTCCGCGACTCGCTCGCCAAGCTGCCGAGCGATCCGCTCGAAGCGCTGTTCAGCCGCGGCCGGCTCACCACCATTCCGCGTCCGGGCAAGCTTCGCCAGGCCCTGCTCGAGAAACTCGCCGAGCAGTTCGAGCCCGGCCGGGTCTACACCGAGCCGGAGGTCCGCGCGAAGCTCGCCGCGATCTACGAGGACCATGCCGCGCTTCGCCGCTACCTCGTCGACGCCGGGCTCCTCCAGCGCAGCAACGACGGACGCGCATACGGCCGCCCCGCCGAAGCCCGGCCCGACTCCGAGAACGACGGCCGTCGCGTTCACGTCTGAGCGGTTCGGCCATAACGAACGCCGGCTTGAGCCGCTGACCCGGCGAGTTTGGCGTTGTGGTTTGCCCACAACTGGCCGTTGCCGCGCACGGCTCGGCTCCAGGTGCACGTCGGCGCGGCTGCTCGGCCCCGAGGTGGACCTCGGCGCGGCTGCTCGATCGGGTCGGCGCGGTCCGGCCGCCCCGGCAGCGCGCGGCGCGACAGGGCCGAAACGGCGGCGTCCCAGGGCTGGTGCTCGTCGCTAGGCTGCGGAGAGTGCGGGGGCAGCGCCATTCTGCCCCCGCACCCTGTCGATCACACCGTGTCAATCACGCAGGAACCACGCTCACGCGCCGGTTCTCGACGTCGAGGCTCGCGATGCGGACATCGACCCGTTCACCGGCTTCCGCTTCCGCGGTCCAGGCGGGCCGGGACAACAGCCCGGGAACGCCCGGCGGCAGTTCGACGAAGGCGCCGAACGGAACCACTCGCGTCACGGTCGCGGTGATGACTCCGCCATTCGCGTGCTGGGCGAGGAAATCGCGCCACACGGCCTGCGAGACCTGGTACTGGGACATGTGATCACCTCCTTTCGCTTCGTCCCAGAGAAGGGGAGAGCGCAGGAGGTGGCGGGCCGCGGGCCCGCCGGGTGATCACGGCGCGGCCGGGAGTCCTGTCTGTGCGCGGCGCAAGGCCGACCCGGCAGTCACGGCGTCGAAGTTAACAGCTCACGGGGTCATGCTCAACAGTCCTTCCTGTCGTAGGGTTTCCGGCATGATCGCCGCCGACCCGGACCGACTTTGCCCACGACCACAACTCGTCCGGTCCGAGTGGTTCGACCTGGACGGCGCCTGGGGCTTCGCCTTCGACGACGACGATCGCGGCCTCGCCGACCACTGGTTCACCGCCACCGAGCCGTTCGACCGGACGATCACCGTCCCGTATCCGCCGGAGTCGGAACTCTCCGGCGTGCACGCGACCGAACCGCACACCGTGGTCTGGTACCGGCGTGAGTTCGACGCCCCGCCGATCCCCGCCGGCCACCGGCTCGTCTTGCACTTCGCCGCCGTGGACTACGCCGCCTCGGTGTGGATCAACGGGAGCCACTTCGGCAGCCACGAAGGCGGGCAGACGCCGTTCTCCTTCGACATCACCGCGGCTCTACGGCCCGACGGTCCGCAAGTGATCGTCCTGCGCGCGGAAGACCGCCCGGACGAAGGCACCCAGCCCAGGGGCAAGCAGGACTGGCACCCGGAGCCGCACGACATCTGGTACCACCGCACCACAGGGATCTGGCAGCCGGTGTGGGCGGAGGTCGTCCCCGCGCTCCACCTTCGCGAACTGCACTGGACTCCCGAACTCACCCGCGCATCGGTCTCTTGCGAGGGCGAGCTTTCCGCGACGCCCGGCGAAGCGGTGACGATCCGCGTGGTGCTGCGGCACGGCGACGAGATCCTTGCCGAGCAGTCCGTGCGCATCGACCGGCGGCGGTTCCGGTTCGACATCGCCGTGCCCGCGCTGCGGCACGGTCAGGACCGGTTCCGCCTGCTGTGGTCGCCGGAGAACCCGGTGCTCGTCGATGCGTCGGTCGAACTGCACGCCGCGGAAGCGCCGTCCGACACGGTGAGCAGCTACCTGGGTCTGCGCGAGGTCGGCGTGGCCGACGGCCGCTTCCTCCTCAACCACCTCCCTTACTACCCGCGAATGGTCCTGGAACAGGGCTACTGGCCGCAGTCGCACCTGGCCGCGCCGGACTCGGTCGCACTCCGCCGGGAGGTCGAGCTCATCAAGGAACTCGGCTTCACCGGCGTCCGCGTGCACCAAAAGGCCGAGGATCCGCGGTTCCTCTTCTGGTGCGACAAGCTCGGCCTGCTCGTCTGGGGCGAGACCGCGAACGCCTACGAGTTCGCGCCCGAAGCCGTCGAGCGGCTCACCCGGGAGTGGCTGGAGATCCTGCGCCGGGACCGCAGCCACCCCTGCATCGTGACCTGGGTGCCGATCAACGAGAGCTGGGGCGTCCCCGACGTCGCCACGGCACCCGGGCAAACCCACTTCGTGCGCTCGATCTACCACCTCACCAAGAGCATCGACCCCAGCCGCCCGGTCATCGGCAACGACGGCTGGGAAATCCCGGAAGCCGACATCATCGGCGTGCACGACTACGCCCCGACCGGTGAGGCACTGTCCACACGGTACGGTGCCGAATTGCGCCGTACCCTGTCCGACGGCCGGCCCGGTGGTCGCCGCCTCCTGCTCGACGACACCGCTTCCGACCGCCCCGTCATGCTGACCGAGTTCGGTGGCCTCTCCCACGTTCCCGCTGAGGACGAGAAGTGGTTCGGCTACTCGACGGTGACCGACGACGAGGAGCTGGCCGCCCGGCTGGACCAGCTCGTCACCGCGGTCCTCTCGTCGCCGGACCTCGCCGGCTTCTGCTACACCCAGCTGACCGACACCGAGCAGGAACGCAACGGCCTGCTCACCGCCGGACGCGTGCCCAAGATCGATCCGGCCCGGGTACGAGCCATCCTCACTCGCCCTGCCGCGGCCGTGCCCCCGGAAGAACTGAACCCCTACCGGGAGCGCAGCTGACAGCCGGGACCTTCGAGTGGTGTCACCATCCCGGTCTTGTGTTGCCGGCGATCTTCGGCACCAAGCGGGAGTGCGAGACCACCGCTGGTACCTCGGCCCGTGGGCGAGAACCTTCAGTGGTGACCCGCGGGCGCGCCGTGTGCCCGCGACGCGCCCGCGGGCGGGAACCGCGGGGAAGCGGTTCCCGGACCGCCGCCAGCCCGGACTCACGTCCCCAGGAGCGGGCGAACGGCGATCTCGTCTGCGGCGGCGCGGCCTAGTAGTCCCAGATCTGGATCGCCCGCACAACGAACGGCGCGTGCGGCACGAACGTCCCGCCACCCGGGTACGTGGTGAAGTCGCCTTCGGTGGAGCAGTCCTCGCCCTGGTACACCGTCACCTCGCGGTCCAGCCGGTTCACGAACGACCGCGCGTCACCGCTGAGCGGGATGCACTCGCCGGGATTGGCCGTGCGGAGGTCGAGGAACTGCACCGACCCGCCGTAGAACTCCTCGGACCACGCGCAGAACTCGCCCTGCTCGCAGCCGTACCCGACCGGCGGCGCGGTCTCGGCCTCGGCGATGCCGCCCGCGGTCAACAGTCCCAGCGCGGCCAGGACGAGCGCCTTCGGCAGATACGCGCGAAAATTCCCGAACATTTCTCATCTCCCCTGTGAGTCGGTCTCCGCGGTGCGCGGTTCCGGACTCCACAATGGCCGGTGGGAGAAGGGCTGTCAGCAGGGATTTCTACTTCTGTGGATAAGTAGGTTCCGTTAACTCGATCGGGGCCTTCGGAAACGCACTTGTCCACAGGGTGCCGAATTCGTTCTTGCCGAATGGGCGAAACCTCTGCTATTTGGCGGGACCCGTGGAACCGCGCACCACCAGTTCGACGTCCAAAGTGGTCGCCTTCGGCGCGCGTTGCCCGGCGAGCAGGCGCAGCGCCAGTTCCCCGGCGAGCTGCCCCTTGCGCACGAGGTCCTGCCGCACGGTCGTCAACGGCGGATCCGACCACGCGGCCGGCGGCGTGTCGTCGAACCCGACGATCGACAGGTCCGCAGGCACCCGGAGACCGCGTTGCCGGGCGACGGCCAGCGCCGCGAGGGCCAGCTCGTCCGACATGCACAGCAGCGCGGTCGGCTCCCGGTCCAGCAACGCCGCCGCGCCCGGCATGGCCGCCTCCCGCGACAGTCCGGACACCTCCCAGATCGGCACCGCGTCCGGATCGATCCCGGCCGCCGCCAAGGTTTCCAGGTAGCCGGCGAGCCGCTCCCGGTTGTCCAGGAACCGGCTCCGCGCCGCCTCCGTCGCGCTCAACGGGCCCCCGTGCGGCTCGGACAGGCACTGCGCGGACAGGATCGCGAACCGCCGGTGGCCCAGCTCCAGCAGGTGCCGGGCCGCGGCCGTCGCGCCGCCGCGGTCGTCCGTCGACACCCGCGCCGACCCGGGCACGATCGGCTGGTCGATCACCACCAGCGGCAGTCCGCGCTGCTTGACCGCCCGCAGCGCCGGCGCGTTGTCCGCCAGCGAGTAGGCGACCGCGAGGTCCGCCTGTGCCGCCAGCACTCGGTCCGCCCGTGGTCCGCCGTCGTGCCCGCCCGGCAGGAGGAGCAGCGCGTGCCCTTCCGGATCGACCCGGCTCGCGAGCGCGTCGAGCGTGATCGACAACGCCGGGTCGGAGAACGCCGCCGACAACCCGGTGTCGAGCATGAAGGCGATCGCGCCCGAGCGCTGCGTGGCGAGGCTGCGCGCGGTCGGGTTGGGACCCGCGTAGCCGAGCCGCTTCGCCACGCGCAGCACTTCGTCCCGCAGCTCGGCCGACAGCTGGTCCGGGCGGTTGTACGCGTTGGACACCGTCGCCCGCGAGACGCCCACCGCTTCGGCGACGTCGTCGAGCGTCGGGCGGCGCCGACGGGTACCGGTCATCGCCGCAGTCTAGACCGATCACCGACCGGGTTGACGTTCTGAAGCGCTTAAGTCATTGTGGGACGGGTGATTGGGGTCAGTGATCGGGTAGCCGTCTTCGTCGTCTTCGCGCTCAACGGTGCGGTTTACGGGTCGTGGGCGCCGCGCGTGCCCGCGCTCGCCGAGCAGGTCGGAGCCAGTCCGGGCGAACTGGGGCTGGCGCTGCTCGGCGGCACCGCGGGGCTCCTGCTTGCGGCACCGCTGTCCGGCCGCGTGTCGGAGCGGTTCGGCGCGCGTGCCGTGATGCTCGTGGCGACCCTGCTGTCGTGCGTCGTGCTGTCGCTGACCGGGCTGGTCGGCTCGGTGGCGTGGCTCGCGGTCGCGTTGTTCGGCCTCGGCTTCGCCAACGGCGGGCTCGACGTGGCGATGAACATCGGCGGCGTCAGCGTCGAGCGGCGCACGGGCAAGGCGATCATGCCGGTCTTCCACGCCGGTTTCAGCTTCGGTGGGCTGGTCGCGTCCGCCGCCGCCGGGCTCGCCGCGGCGCAGCATTGGTCACCTGAGCGGCACTTCCTGGTCGCCGCCATCGTGACCGCGCTTGTGATGCTGGTCGTCTACCACGGCTTGCCGCGTGCGGTGCCCCGGACCGACCGAGCCGCCCGGCCGGCGACCACCGCACCCACCCGGCGCCCGGTGCTGTGGCTGCTGGCCGTGGTGCCGCTGTGTTCCGCGATGGCCGAAGGCGCCAGCTCGGACTGGTCCGCGTTGCTGCTGGTCACCGAGCACGGCGCGGGCGAGGGCGCCGCCGCGCTCGCCTTCACCGCGTTCTCGCTCGCCATGGCTGTCACCCGGCTCGGCAGCGCGTGGGTGCAGCGCCGCCTCGGCGCCACCCGGACCCTCGCGATCGGCGCGGTCGTGGCCGCGGCCGGGCTGCTGGTCTCCGCACTCGTCCCGGTCGCCGCGCTGGCCTTCGCCGGGTTCGTGCTGGCCGGCACGGGTCTGGCCGCCGCGTTCCCGGTCGCGCTGAGCCTGGCGGGCGAGGCGGGCAAGCGCGCGGACGGCAGCGGTGGGGAGCGCGAGATCGCGTTCGTCACCACTGTCGCCTACACCGGGTTCCTGGCCGGTCCGCCGCTGATCGGCGGTATCGCACAGGCGACCTCGTTGTCCGCTTCGTTCGTGCTGGTAGCGGTTCTGGCGGCGCTCATCGCGCCGGCCGCGGTCGGCGCGAGTCGCGCACGTCACCGTGAACGGACCGCTGCCGAACTCCCCGTTTGAGGCGGGCCTACCCTCGACGTGTGCCCTCCGAAGTTTCCGAGACCGCGACCCGGCGCCGGGTGAGCGTCCTCCCGCTGCTCCTGGTGTGCGGGTTGCTGGCGGCGGTGGTGGCCGTCGCGCTGCTCGCGCTGTCGGGCGGGGCCACCTACCAGATCGCCGGCCTGCCCGAGCCGGGCCTCGTGACCCAGTACGGCGTCGGCGTGGTCCGGGTGCTCGCCGACGCGGCGTCGGTCGTGTGCGTCGGGTCCCTCCTGCTCGCGACGTTCCTGGTGCCGCCGCAGAAGTCCGGCGTGCTGGCGCGGGACGGGTACGCGGCGCTGCGCACGGCCGGGATCGCCGCGTGGGTGTGGTTCTTCGCCGCGCTCGCCTCGGTCCTGTTCACCGCGGCGGACGCGGCGGGCAAGCCGGTCACCGAGCTGTTCTCGCCGCAGGTCCTGCTGGACCTGGTGGACGCGATCGAGCAGCCCAAGGCCTGGCTGTGGACGGCTGGCATCGCGCTCGTGCTGGTGCTCGGCTGCCGCCTGGCGCTGTCGTGGGGCTGGACCGCGGTGCTGTTCGGGCTGTCCGTCGCCGGGCTCGTCCCGGTCGCCGTGACCGGCCACTCGGCCAGCGGCGGCTCGCACGACCTCGCCACGAACAGCCTGCTCTACCACCTGATCGCCGCCTCGCTGTGGGTCGGCGGCCTGGTCGCGCTGCTCGCGCTCGGGTGGCGGCGCGGGGAGCACCTGTCGCTCGCGGCGCGCCGCTTCTCCCGGCTGGCGCTGGTCTGCTGGATCGTGATGGCCGTGTCCGGCGTGGTCAACGCGCTGGTCCGGCTGCCGCTGTCCGACCTGCTCACCACCGAGTACGGGCTGCTCGTCGTGGCGAAGGTCGTCGCGTTGCTGGTGCTCGGCGTGTTCGGCCAGCAGCAGCGGACTCGCGGGGTGCGCGCGGTGGTGGACGGACAGGGCGGCGGGCAGTTGCTGCGGCTGGCCGCGGTCGAGGTCCTGATCATGTTCGTCACGATCGGCATCGCCACCGCGCTCGGCCGCACCCCGCCGCCGCAGGAGGCCGTCCAGCCGTCGACGACGGAACTGCTCATCGGCTACGACCTGCCCGGCGCGCCGACCGTGCTCCGACTGTTGTTCGACTGGCGCTTCGACCTCGTCTACGGCACGGCGGCGATCGTGCTGGCCGTCCTCTACCTGGCGGGCCTGCGGCGGTTGCGGCGCAACGGGATCGAGTGGCCGGTCGGACGCACGGTGGCGTGGCTGGCCGGGTGTTTCGTGCTGCTGATCGCCACGTCGTCCGGCATCGGGCGCTACTCGCCCGCGATGTTCAGCGTGCACATGGGCAGCCACATGCTCCTGTCGATGATCGCGCCGGTGCTGTTCGTGCTGGGCGGGCCGGTGACGCTGGCGCTGCGGGCGCTGCCGGTGGCGGGCCGGGACGCTCCGCCGGGGCCGCGCGAGTGGTTGCTGGCCGCGGTGCATTCACCGGTGTCCCGCGTGCTCACCCATCCGATCGTCGCGCTGGCCTTGTTCGTCGGTTCGTTCTACGCGCTGTACTTCTCCGGCCTGTTCGACGCGGCGCTGAACTACCACTGGGCACACCTTCTGATGAATGCCCACTTCCTCCTCGCCGGTTACGTCTTCTACTGGCCGGTGATCGGGGTGGACCAGGCTCCGCGGCGCCTGCCGCACCTCGGCCGGCTCGGGATGATGTTCGCCGCGATGCCGTTCCACGCCTTCTTCGGCGTGATCCTGATGTCGAAGCAGACGATCATCGGTGACAACTTCTACCGGGCGCTGCACCTGCCGTGGGTTTCCGACCTGCTGGCGGACCAGCGACTCGGCGGCGGCATCGCGTGGGCTTCCGGCGAGGTGCCGGTGCTGCTGGTGCTGATCGCGTTGCTCGTGCAGTGGTCGCGGGCCGACGCGCGCGAGGCGAAGCGGAAGGACCGCCGCGAGGAGGCCAGCGGCGACCAGGAGCTGGCGGCCTACAACGCGATGCTCAAGCAGATGGCGGACCAGGGCAAGCCGCGCCCCTAGCACAGCCCACCGACAATTCCGGGATCACGACCGATCAGCCCGGCGAGTTGTCCACACGCCCCGAAACCATCCACAGATTTCGGCCGATTTCGCTTTCGCTCTCCCAATCGCTCGTTCCCGGTGCACTCTTGATCTCAAGCACGTGACGACGAGCGTGAAGGAGAGCGGCGATGGCGATCGGGGAGACGATGGTGACCCTGGTGGGCACGGTGACCAGCGACATCACGGTCAAGCGGGTCGGGCAGGACCGGCACGAGCTGGCGATCTTCTGGGTGCGCAGCGACGAGCGCCGGTTCGACCGGAACAGACAGGAGTGGGTGCCGGGCAGGCGGTTCTCGGCGCGGGTGGTGTGCCGCCGCGGGATGGCGGTATCGGCCGCCGACGGGCTGCGCCGGGGCGATCCGGTCGTGGTCAACGGGCGGCTGCACACCGCTGACCCGGACACCGGCGGGTCTCGTGCTCAACTTGAACTCGAGGCTTTCGCGCTCGGGCCGAACCTCGCCCAGTGCGGCGTCTCGCTGAGGCGGGGCCCGCGGCCCGAACCCGATGTCCCGTCCCAGATCCCGTTGTGGGACGCTGCCGGCTCCGCCGTCGAAACCCTGCAGGACGGGCCCGTGGACGAGCCTGCGCCGGCGCTCGCCGGGCCACGAGGAGGGCAGGGCCCGTGACGAGCGGAGCGTTCTCCACGGTGACGAGGGGTTGACTGTCCGTCGCGGGATGGTGACCGGCGTTCGGTCGCGCGTGACACGGCTCTACGATCGTGGGCATGGCCGAGTTCATCTACACCATGAAAAAGGTGCGCAAGACCGTCGGGGACAAGGTCATCCTCGACGATGTCAGCACCGCGTTCTACCCGGGCGCCAAGATCGGCGTCGTGGGTCCGAACGGTGCCGGCAAGTCCACCGTGCTGAAGATCATGGCGGGGCTCGATCAGCCGAGCAACGGTGAGGCCTTCCTCCAGCCGGGCGCGAGCGTCGGGATCCTGCAGCAGGAGCCGCCGCTCAACGAGGACAAGACTGTGCGCGGCAACGTCGAGGAGGGCCTCGGCGAGATCAAGGTGAAGCTCGACCGCTTCAACGAGATCGCCGAGCAGCTGGCCACCGACTACAGCGACGAGCTGATGGAGGAGATGGGCCGGCTCCAGGAGGAACTCGACCACGCCGACGCGTGGGAGCTGGACTCCCAGCTCGAGCAGGCGATGGACGCGCTGCGCTGCCCGCCGCCGGACGAGCCGGTCACCCACCTCTCCGGTGGTGAGCGCCGCCGGGTGGCGCTGTGCAAGCTGCTGCTGTCGAAACCCGACCTGCTGCTGCTCGACGAGCCCACCAACCATCTGGACGCGGAGAGCGTGCTGTGGCTGGAGCAGTTCCTGGCCACCTACCCCGGCGCTGTCCTCGCGGTCACCCACGACCGGTACTTCCTGGACAACGTCGCCCAGTGGATCATGGAGCTCGACCGCGGCCGCGTCGTCGGCTACGAGGGCAACTACTCCACGTACCTGGAGAAGAAGCGGGAACGCCTCGAGGTCCAGGGCAAGAAGGACGCCAAGCTCGCGAAGCGCCTGAAGAACGAGCTGGACTGGGTGCGGTCGAACGCCAAGGCGCGCCAGACCAAGTCGCGGGCCCGTCTCGACCGCTACGAGGAGATGGCCGCGGAGGCCGAGCGCACCCGCAAGCTGGACTTCGAGGAGATCCAGATCCCGCCGGGGCCCCGGCTGGGCAGCGTGGTCGTCGAGGTCTCGCACCTGAAGAAGGGCTTCGAGGACCGCGTCCTGATCGACGACCTGTCGTTCACGCTGCCGCGCAACGGCATCGTCGGCGTGATCGGCCCGAACGGTGTCGGTAAGACGACCCTGTTCAAGACCATCGTCGGGCTGGAGAAGCCGGACGACGGCGAGGTCAAGATCGGCGAGACGGTCAAGCTGTCCTATGTAGACCAGAACCGGGCCGGGATCGACCCGAAGAAGACGGTGTGGGAGGTGGTGTCCGACGGGCTCGACTACATCAACGTCGGGCAGACCGAGATGCCGTCGCGCGCGTACGTGAGCGCGTTCGGGTTCAAGGGCCCGGACCAGCAGAAGCCGTCGGGCGTGCTCTCCGGTGGTGAGCGCAACCGGCTGAACCTGGCGCTGACCCTCAAGCAGGGCGGCAACCTGATCCTGCTGGACGAGCCGACCAACGACCTGGACGTCGAGACCCTGGGCTCGCTGGAGAACGCGCTCGAGCAGTTCCCCGGGTGTGCCGTGGTCATTTCGCACGACCGGTGGTTCCTGGACCGCGTGGCGACGCACATCCTCGCGTGGGAGGGCACCGACGAGAACCCGGCCAAGTGGTTCTGGTTCGAGGGCAACTTCGAGGGCTACGAGAAGAACAAGGTGGAGCGGCTCGGACCGGACGCGGCCCGGCCGCACCGGGTGACACACCGCAAGCTGACTCGCGACTGAGCGGGGAAGCCCCGTGCTAGCACGCTCGAGCCGACACGGAAGCGGAGTCCCCTTGGTAGCCACCCAGCACAGCCGATCCGGTTCGCGTCCGCAGGACGGCGGCCGGAGCGCGGAGATCGCCGCGGTCGAGCGCCTGCTCGGCCAGGCCGCCGACTTCGAGTTGCGCGCGCCCGAGCTGGCGCTCGTGCTCGGGGAGCGGGCGGCGGCCCTGGCCGAGGCCGCCGGGGCCGAGGAGCTGTGGGTGCGTGGCGAGGGACTGGCGGTGTCCGCGCGGGTTCGTCTCGGTTTGCGCGCGCCGACGGTGGGGCGTGCCGTGGCTGCTTTGCGTGCCGCGGAGGACACGGGGCAGACGACGCTCGCGGCGCAGCTGCGCACCGACCTCGCCGTCTGCGCCCGCAGCGTCGGTGCGCCCCTCACCGGGCTCGCCGCGCTGCGGCCGGTGCTGGACGCGTCCGGTTTCGGCGGTGCGCGGAAGGCGGCGGTGCTGAGCCAGCTGGTGGCGTGCCTGGCGCAGTTCGGGCGCAAGTTGGAGCTCGACAAGACCCTTGCCGAGGCGGACCGGTTGTGCGGGGCGGACGACGACCTCGACGGCGACGGGCGGCTGCTCGCGCGGTCGCTGCTGCGGGTCGCGGTGTCGGCGCACCGGCGGCGTCACGGCGACGTGATCGGCGCGGCCGACGCGGCGCGCACGGGGCTCGGTTTCCTCGAACAGCTGGAGGACGCGCAACACGACGGCGGTGTGGTGCGGGTCCGGCTGGTGCTCCAGCTCGTGTGCTCGCTGCTCGACCGCGGGGACGGCAGGAACGCGCTGGACCTCGCGCAGTCGGTGCTGGACGAACCGGCGCGGGCCGCGTCGGTCGCCCCGGCGGGATGGCTCCGGATGGCGATCGCCACCCGGGTCTTGCTGCCCTCCGGCAGCGTGGAGGCGGCCGCGCGCATGCTGCGGGATGCCGTGCACGCCACGGAACGGCACGAGCTGCACGCGTTGACCGCGCGGCTGTGGACAGAGCTGGCACACGTCGAGGAGCGCCTCGGCCGCTACGCCGAAGCCATCGAGTGCCTGCAGCTGGCGCGTGCGGCCGAACACATCCACGCGCGGGCCCGCCGCCAGGCGGTGGGACTGCTCGCCGGAGAGTTCGGCGGCGGCGGGCACGAGGTCGACCTGGACCGCGTGCTGGGCTCGGTGCCGGCGGGCGAGGGAACGAGTGCTTCCGTTGCGGTCGCGCCGTTGTCGGTGCCCGAGCCGAAGGTTCCGGCCAGCCGTGAGCCCAGCGCCGAGGTCGCGACCAAGAACGCGGACGCCCCGCGCCCCCGTGTGGCGGCGGAACAGAGCCGGAACAACAGCGAACGCACGAGCTGGTCGCTGGCGCCCGAACCCGCCGACAACCGGCCGGACGTTGCGAAGGTCTCCGGCGCCGAGGATGCGGCACGGGTGTCGCGGTGGGATGAGATCGGGACCGCCTCGCGGTTGGAGCGGACCTCGCGAGCGGACGAGAGCGCGGCAGCGTCGCTCGAGCAGCGTGAGTCGGTGCGTGACCAAGCTGAGGAGGTCGCGGCGGTCTCGCGCCTCGACTCACGCGAGTCGGTGCGGTCTGACGCGGGTGTGTCGCGGTCCGAACCGGCTTCTGGCGACGTGGTGCGGTACCGGCGGCCCGAGACCGCCACGTCCGGCATGCCGTCGGATTCCGAGCGGCGGACAGGCGGAGGGCGTCGGCGGGCCGAGGAGAAGTCGGCCGGGCAATCGGCTGATGTCTCGCCGGATGAGGTGTCGTCCGAGATCGTGGCGATTTCCCGGTCGGAGCGCGCTGACACGCGGGCGTCCCGGAAGACGCGGCACGATTCGGAGCACGGGTCGGTCGCGGCGCGGAGCGTGCTGGACCGGCTGGGGGTCAGTACGGGCGCGGGTGGCGGGCGCCGCCGCGCGCCTGGCACGGGAGAGCCCGAGTCGGGCGGGCACCGTCGCGCGCCTGGCTCAGGGGAGCCCGAGTCTGGTGGACGTCGCCACGCTGAGGACGGCCCGAGCCGGGAATCCGTCGCGCCCGAAGCTGTGGGCGAGGGCGTCCGCGGTGAGTTCGTTGATGCGGGCCGGGATTCTGCCGGACGAGCCGACGGGAGCACGACCTTCAGCGGCGACTCGGGCACGCGCCGCGAGTTCTCCGCCCCGGAGGACACCGCCCGGGAGGACGGTGGCTCGCCGAGCGAGTCGTGGTTGAGCGCGGATGCGGAGCCGGTCAGCCGGGCGGACGTCTCGCCGGCGGGGCGGGCCGAATCCGAGGCGCGCAGTGAGAACGAGCCTGCGCCGAGCATGCCGGTCATCGACAACTGGTTGCCGCGCTTGCGGTTGCCACCGTCGCTGGCTCCGTGGGACGACTCCACCGATACGGACAGCGAACCGGCTCCCAGCAACAGCACGTCGGAGACTCCGTTCACGAACGCGCCGGTGCTGCAGGACGACGGCCTCGGCGAGCCGTTCCGCACCGAGCTGACCGGCGTGCCGGACGACGACCTGCCCGAGGACGCCGGCCTCGCGGACCTGCTCGCCCGCGCGCTCGCCGAACACCAGGCGGGCACCGCGAGCGCGGCGGCGCTCGTGAAGCGACTCGGCAACCAATCGTCCTCCGAGCCGCGGCCCGTCAACGGCCACGGACGCAACGGCAGCGAGCCCGGAAACGGCCGCCACCGCGGCGACCGCTGATCTCCCCGGCCGGCCTGTCGACGCCGGCGCGGCAGGCTTGGCCTGGCGTTGCTGCGCTGGTGACCCCTCGCAGCGCGCAGCCGGAGTGAGGGGTTGGCGGTGGGCGTTGCTGTGCTGGTGCCCCCTCCTGGCGCGCGGACGGGGTGAGGGTTTGCGCTGGGTGCGTTGCCGAGCCGGTGCACCTCTCGGCGCGCGGCCGGGGTGCGGGGTTGGTGGTGGGCGTTGCCGAGCCGGTGACCCCTCCCGGGGTGGAGCTCGGGGTGAGGGGTTGGCGGTGGGGGGGGGGATGGCGCGTTGGTGAGGCTCCGGTGGCTGGTTGGGCCGGGGGGAGTGGCGGCGGTGGGATTCGACGCGATCGGCGGCTGCGGTGGAATTCGCGGCGACCTGCGGGTGAACCGTCCGAGCACTGCATCTCGCGGCGGTCTGGGCCCGTTGTCACCCGGTGGGGGCCGGGCATCACGCGGCGGTGCATTCGCGGGGGTTTGCCGCCTCGCCAGGCGGGGCAGTCGCGGGGGATGGACAGCGGCGGCCGATCGCCCCGCCGGGCCGCGCGAAACCCGGGCGCGGAGGCACGATGAACACCTCCGAACCCCAGCGCCGATCTGCCTCGATTGTGCATCGATTCAACAATCCGATGGTCGGGCGTCAGCAGGTTTTACGAGCTGGTTATGGTGGTGTTCGTTCAGCGTCACGCGCGCGATCAGACTCGGTGGAGAGTTGCCTGAGATGAGCTCGACGAGAGTGTCCGTCCGCCCCGGAACCGCGACCGGAACCGACCGCCTACGACCCGCCAGCCCGGAGCAGATCCGGGACGAGCTGATCGAAGCCGCGGCCCGGCACGCTCCCGACATCGCCGACCTCATCCGCCTCTACTACCGCCACATCCCCGCCGACGAGATCCTCGGCGACGACCCCGTGGACCTCGTCGGCGCCGTCCGGTCCCACCAGGAGTTCGCCCGCAACCGCGTGCCGGGGCGGCCCGCTGTCCGGCTGTTGAACCCGACCACCGCCGAGGACGGCTGGACCCGCGACGCCACCGTGGTCCAGATCGTCACCGACGACATGCCCTACCTGGTCGACTCGATCACCGCCAAGCTCGCCCGCGACGGCGTCCAGGTCCAGCGCCTCGTGCACCCGATCGTCGCCGTCACGCGGGACATCACCGGCGAGCTCGTCAAGGTCCACCCGGCCGCCGACGTCGCCAACCCGCCCGAGGGCGCGATGGTCGAATCCTGGATGTACGTCGAGATCGACCTCATCACCGACCTCAACCGCGCCCGCGAGCTGGACACCCACCTCGCCTCCGTGCTCGGCGACGTCCGCGAGGTCGTCGAGGACACCGACAAGATGATCCAGGCCGCCGAAGGCCTCGCGGCCGAGCTCGACGCCACCCCGCCGCCCCTGCCCTCCGACGAGGTCACCGAGGGCGCGAACCTCCTGCGCTGGCTCGCCGACGGCCACTTCATGTTCCTCGGCTACCGCCGCTACGAACTGGTCGAGGACCCCGACCCGGGCACCGACGAACCCGCCCTGCGCGCCGTCCTCGCGTCCGGGCTCGGCGTGCTCCGCCAGGACAGCCTCGCCGCGCGCAGCCTCACCGCAGGCCCCGACACGGCCGCCACCGCGCTCGCCCCGCACCTGCTCGTCCTCACGCAGGCCAGCGCACCGTCCACAGTGAACCGTCCGGTGTACCCGTACTACGTGGGCGTCAAGACGTTCGACGAGCGCGGCAACGTCACCGGCGAGCACCGGTTCCTCGGCATGTTCACCACCTCCGCGCTGCACGAGGACGTCCTGGACGTCCCGGTCGTCTCGCGCAAGGTGTGCGAGGTCATCCACCGCGCCGGCTTCCCCATGGAGTCCTACTCCGGCCAGCGCATGCTCGAGGTCCTGCAGAACTGGCCGCGCGCCGACCTGTTCTCCGCCGACCTCGACTCGCTCTACTCGACCGCCATCGGCGCCATCACGCTGTCCGACCGGCGCCGCCTGCGGCTGTTCCTGCGCCGCGACACCTTCGGCCGCTTCTACTCGTGCCTGGTGTTCCTGCCGCGCGACCGCTACACCACCCGGTCCCGCCTGGCGATGCAGGAGGTGCTGCTCGCCGAACTGGAGGGCACCCACCTCGAGTACGGCACGCGCGTCGGCGAGACCGCGCTCGCCCAGGTCCACTTCACCGTCCACACCGACCCGGCCACGCGCGTCGAGCCGGACGTGCTGCGCATCCAGGAACGGCTCAACGCGGCGGTGCGCAACTGGGACGACCTGATGGTCGAGGCGATCCTGGCCGAGCGGCGCGAGCGGGCGGGCGAGGTCGCTCGCACCACCGCCACCCTCGGCGAGGAGTCGGCCGGCGAGCTGGGCCAGCGCTACTCGGGCATCTTCCCGGAGGCGTACAAGGAGGACTTCACCGCCGTCGAGGCGCTCGCCGACCTGCGCAAGCTGGAGGGCCTGACCGGCCCCGACGACCTGGCGATGTCGTTCTACACGCCGGACGGCGCGGAGCCGGGGGAGCGGCGGTTCAAGCTCTACCTGCTCGGCGAGGGCGTCACGCTGTCGGCCGTGCTGCCCGTGCTGCAGCGGATGGGCCTGGAGGTCGTCGACGAGCGGCCCTACGAGCTGCGCCGCTGGGACGGCACCCGCTCCTGGGTCTATGACTTCGGCCTGCGCATCGGCCTCACCGACCTCGGTGACGCCGAGGTCGACCTGCGGGAACGCTTCCAGGACGCGTTCGCCGCCGCCTGGCGGGGCGACTGCGAGGTCGACGACTTCAACGCCCTCGTGCTGCGCGCCGGGCTGACTTGGCGCCAGGCCGCGGTGCTGCGCGCCTACTCGCGCTACCTGCGCCAGGCAGGCACGCCGTACTCGCAGGAGTACATCCAGCGCGCCGTCCTCGCGCACACCGACATCGCCAAGGCGCTGGTGAAGCTGTTCGAGCACCGCTTCGACCTCGCCACGAACCCGGACGCCGACGAGCAGACCGAGGCGCTGGTCGGCGAGATCTCGGCGATGATCGACGCCGTTACCAGCCTGGACGAGGACCGCATCCTGCGGCGCCTGCTGTCGGTCATCTGCGCCACCCTGCGCACCAACTACCGCGTCACCGACGCCGACGGCCGCCCCCGCCCGTACCTGGCGCTCAAACTCGACCCGAAGAGCGTGCCGGACCTGCCGGAGCCGCGGCCGCGGTTCGAGATCTTCGTGTACTCGCCGCGCGTCGAGGGTGTGCACCTGCGCTTCGGCTCGGTCGCGCGCGGTGGCCTGCGCTGGTCCGACCGCCGGGAGGACTTCCGCACCGAGATCCTGGGCCTGGTCAAGGCGCAGGCGGTGAAGAACGCCGTCATCGTGCCGGTCGGCGCGAAGGGCGGGTTCGTCGTCAAGCGCCCGCCCGCCCCGACCGGCGACCCGGGCGTGGACCGCGACGCGCACCTGGCCGAGGGCATCGCCTGCTACCGCATGTTCATCTCGGGACTGCTCGACCTCACCGACAACCTCGTCGAGGGCCGCACGGTCCCGGCCAAGGACGTCGTGCGCTACGACGGCGACGACAACTACCTCGTGGTCGCCGCGGACAAGGGCACCGCGACCTTCTCCGACATCGCCAACGAGGTGTCCGCGTCCTACGGCTTCTGGCTGGGCGACGCCTTCGCCTCCGGCGGCTCGGTCGGCTACGACCACAAGGCCATGGGCATCACCGCGCGCGGCGCGTGGGAGAGCGTCAAGCGGCACTTCCGCGAGCTGGGCGTGGACACCCAGAGCCAGGACTTCACGGTCGTCGGCATCGGCGACATGGCGGGCGACGTGTTCGGCAACGGCATGCTGCTGTCCGAGCACATCCGGCTGGTGGCGGCGTTCAACCACCTGCACGTCTTCCTCGACCCGAACCCGGACGCGGCGGCGTCGTTCCGTGAGCGCAAGCGCCTGTTCGAGCTGCCCCGCTCGTCGTGGGAGGACTACGACCGCTCGCTGATCAGCGAGGGCGGCGGCGTCTTCTCCCGTAGCGCCAAGACGATCCCGGTCTCGCCGCAGGTGCGGCAGGCGCTCGGCCTCGCCGACGACGTCACGCAGCTCGCCCCGGCCGACCTGATCCGCGCGATCCTGCTGGCGCCGGTGGACCTGCTGTGGAACGGCGGCATCGGCACCTACGTCAAGGCCGAGACCGAAAGCCACGCCGACGCCGGGGACAAGGCCAACGACGCCGTGCGCGTCAACGGCAACCAGCTGCGGGTGAAGGTGGTCGGCGAGGGCGGCAACCTGGGGCTGACCCAGCGCGGCCGCATCGAGTTCGCGCGCGCCGGCGGCAAGATCAACACCGACGCGCTGGACAACTCCGCCGGCGTGGACTGCTCCGACCACGAGGTCAACATCAAGATCCTGCTCGACCACCTGGTCAGCAGCGGCGCGCTGGACCGCGAGCAGCGCAACGAGCTGCTGCACCAGATGACCGACGAGGTCGGCCGCCTGGTGCTGGCGGACAACTACCACCAGAACGCCGTGCTCGGCGTGAGCCGGGCGCACGCGCCGCAGATGCTGCCCGTGCACGCCCGGCTGGTCGCGAACCTGGAGAAGGCCGGGGCGCTGGACCGCAAGCTGGAGGCGCTGCCGAGCAAGCAGCAGTTCCAGGCGCTGGAGAAGGCCGGCGACGGCCTCACCTCGCCGGAGCTGGCGACCCTGCTCGCGCACGTGAAGCTGGAGCTGAAGGACGAGCTGCTGGCCAGCGACCTGCCGGACGCGGAGGTGTTCGCCCGGCGGCTGCCCGAGTACTTCCCGGAGCCGCTGCGCGAGCGGTTCGCCGACCGCATCGGCGAGCACCCGCTGCGCCGCCAGATCATCACCACGCTGCTGGTCAACGAGGTCGTCGACGGCGCGGGCGTGTCCTACGCCTACCGCCTTGCGGAGGAGATGAACGCGACCGCGACCGACGCGGTGCGCGCGTACACGATCGTCACGCGCGTGTTCAACCTCAACGCCCTGTGGGACGACATCAACGCCCTCGACAACGCGGTGCCCACCGAGGTCCAGGACGAGATGATGCTGGAGTCGCGGCGGTTGCTGGACCGCGCTGCGCGCTGGTTCCTCGCCAACCGGCCGCAGCCGCTGGCCGTCGGGGCGGAGATCTCGCGCTTCGGGCCGGTCGTCGCCGAGCTGGCGCCGAAGGTCGACACGCTGCTGCGCGGCCGCGAGGCCGAAGCGGTGCGCGAGCAGGCCGACCGCTACGCCGAAGCCGGCGTGCCACGTGAGCTGGCGCTGCGGATCGCGGGCCTGCTCGACGCCTACGGCCTGCTCGACGTCGTCGAGGTGGCCGAGCTGGCGGTCCGCGAGGCCGGGGTGGACGTGGAGAGCAGCCCGGAGGAGGCGTCGCAGCTCTACTACGCCCTGTCCGCGCACCTGGACGTCGACCGGCTGCTCACCTCGATCAGCGCGCTGGAGCGGGGCAACCGCTGGCACGCGCTGGCCCGGCTGGCCCTGCGCGACGACGTGTACTCGTCGCTGCGGGCGATCACGCTGGACGCGCTGCGGCACAGCGATCCCGGGGACGGCACCGACGAGAAGATCGCCCAGTGGGAGAAGGCGAACGCCTCCCGGCTGGCACGCGCCCGGGTGTCGCTCGACGAGATCAACCAGTCGGGCCGGCTCGACCTGGCGACGCTGTCGGTCGCCGCGCGCCAGCTGCGGAGCACGGTGAGGTAGGAATATCGGGGTGTACGTAGCGAAGGTGCGGCCCCGCTGGTCGGACATGGACGTGTTCGGGCACGTCAACCACGCGAACATGGTGACGTTGCTCGAAGAGGCACGCGTGCCGTTGTTGTTCGACGAAGCGGGCCGCGCCGGGCTCGCGGAGTTCGCGAAGGGCATGGTCGTCGTGAAGCTGGCCGTGCACTACCGCGCCCCGGTCGTGGTCGACGGGCAGGAGATCCGGGTGGAGATCTCGTTGCAGGACCTCAAGTTCGCCTCGCTCACCCTGGCCTACCGGGTGCACGACGGTCCGGACGCGGAGTCGCCCGTCGCGGTCACCGCGGAGACCGTCCTGGCGCCCTACGACGTCACCACCAACCGCCCGCGCCGCCTCACCGCGGAGGAGCGGGCGTTCCTACAGACCAGGCTGACGGAGGCCGGCGCGTGACCGAGCTGCGCATCCCGGACCGGGGCGACCGCGAGACGCTCGGGGCCTTCGTGGCCAGGGCGGTGCGGCTGGACGGCCAGGCGGCGGTGCGGCTGCGCAACCGCAGTGGCGGCGGCGTCGTCGAGGCCTGGGTGTCCACGCCGTTCGACTGCCTCGCGACCCGCGCCGTGCACGGCGAGGTCGAGCCGGGCGACGTGACGGTGTCCGGCAACGAGTTGCTGGCCGCCCTCACGGTCGCCGGTGGCGAGCGGATGGACCCCGGCCCGCCGCGCGACCTGCTGTGGCACAGCGAGCTGCCGGCCACCGGGCCCTGGCAGCTGATCGACGAGCTGCCGACGAAGGTGATCAGCGAGCTCACCGACCGCGGTGTCGCGCTGGCCCGCGAGAACGCCGGCCCGCACGGCAACCCGCCGGCGTCGCTGATGGACCAGGCGGTCCTGACGGTCAGCGAGGGCGACGTCGAGGTCAAGGTCCAGATGCGGTGCCTGTTCGCCCTGTCCGGGATGGGGTTCTTCGACTCGTCCATCCCGGACGACATCATCCGGGTGACAGCCACGAACTCGTGGATGCGACTGGACGCCAGGTACGGCGCGGTGGTCCGGCGGCGGCACGCGCTGCTGCCCCTGCTGTTCTGACTTGCGCTGGAGCTGCTCCAGGTCGCTAGGGTCGCGGCCATGCGCTTCGCGTTCAAAACCTCACCGCAGAACACCGAATGGGCCGACATGCTCGCCGTGTGGCAGGCCGCCGACGACATCGAGGTGTTCGAGTCGGGCTGGACCTTCGACCACTTCTACCCGATCTTCTCCGACCCGACCGGCCCGTGCCTGGAGGGCTGGGTCACGCTGACCGCGCTCGCGCAGGCCACCAAGCGGCTGCGCCTCGGCACGCTCGTCAGCGGCATCCACTACCGGCACCCCGCGCTGCTGGCGAACATGGCCGCGACCCTGGACATCGTGTCGAACGGGCGGCTGGAGATCGGCATCGGCGCCGGCTGGAACGAGGAGGAGTCCGGCGCCTACGGCATGGAACTCGGCACGGTCAAGCAGCGCAGTGACCGGTTCGAGGAGGCCTGCGAGGTGCTGGTCGGCCTGCTCACCCAGGAGACCACCACCTTCCAGGGCGAGTACTACCAGCTCACCGACGCCCGCAACGAGCCGAAGCCGATCCAGCGCCCGCACCCGCCGATCGTGATCGGCGGCAGCGGCGAGAAGCGCACCCTGCGCACCGCCGCCCGCTTCGCGCAGCACTGGAACTTCGTCGGCGGCACGCCGGAGGAGTTCGCCCGCAAGCGGGACGTGCTGCACCAGCACTGCGCGGACATCGGCCGCGACCCGAAGGAGATCATGCTGTCCAGCCACGTGCGGCTGGGCACCGATCTCGACTACGCCAAGGTCGCCGACGAGGCCGCCGCGCTCGGCGAGCAGGGCCTCGACCTGGCCATCGTCTACCTGCCGCCGCCGCACACCCCGGACGTGCTGGAGCCGCTCGCCGACGCGCTGAGCAAGCTGGGCTGACGCCCGAGGGCCCCGTGCCCGGCCGCGGGCACGGGGCTCAGACCCAGCTGTTCATCATGCTCTGGGCGGCCATCTCCAGGTAGTTCCACAGCTGCGTCTCCAGCGGCTCCGGCAGCCCCGCCTCGTCGACCGCGATCCGCATCGCGCGCAGCCACGCGTCGCGCTCGATCGGGCCGATCTTGAACGGCGCGTGCCGCATCCGCAGGCGCGGGTGTCCGCGCTGGTCGGAGTAGGTGTGCGGGCCGCCCCAGTACTGCATCAGGAACAGCCGCAGCCGGTCCTCGGCCGGCCCGAGGTCCTCCTCGGGGTACATCGGCCGCAGCACCTCGTCCTTCGCCACCTCGGCGTAGAACCGCGCGACGATCTTGCGGAACGTGGGTTCCCCGCCGACGGCTTCGTAGAAGGACTGGGGGTCGCTCATACCGGTCACCCTTCCATCATGCCGTGGTCGCCGTGGACAGGAAGCCGGCTTCCTCCAGGGCCGTGAGGCACGCCGCACGCAGCTGCCGCTGCACGGCCCACTGGCGGCCCGGCCGCACCTTCACGGTCAGGCGCAGTTCGATGCTCTCCGGTGTGACCTTCTCCACGCCGAGCACCTCGGGCTCCTCCAGCAGGTCGACCGACAGCGGCTCGGTCGCGGCCGCGGTGTGGGCGGCCTCGGTCAGCACCGCCGTGGCGCGCTCGACGTCGGCGTTGTAGCTCAGCGGCACGTCGACCAGGGCGATCGCGTAGCCCTGGCTGGAGTTGCCGACGCGCGTCACCTCGCCGTTGCGGACGTACCAGACGGTGCCCTTGACGTCGCGGATCGTGGTGATGCGCAGGCCGACCGACTCGACCGTGCCGGTGGCGGGCCCGATGTCCACGACGTCGCCGACGCCGTACTGGTCCTCCAGCATCATGAACATGCCGGACAGGAAGTCCTTGACGAGGTTCTGGGCGCCGAAGGCGAGCGCGATGCCGACCACGCCGGCGGAGGCGAGCAGCGGCCCGAGGTTGATGCCCAGCTCGCCGAGGATGTAGATCGCGGCGAGCCCGAGCACGACGAACGAGGTCAGCGACTTCAGCACCGAGCCGATCGTCTTGGCCCGCTGGCGGCGCCGCTCGGCCACGACCGGGCCGAGGATGTCGGGGGCGCGCTCGCGCAGGGGACGCAGGATCGTGGGCAGCTTGCCGCCGTTGCCGCGCGGCATGGTGGTGACCCGGTCGATCAGCTTGTGCAGCAGGAACCGGATGATCAACGCGACGAGCAGGATCAGGATGATCCGCAGCGGCTTGGCGATCAGCCAGTTGGCGGAGGCCGCCAGCCATTCGTTGTGCGTGATCTGGAACACTTGGTAGCACCAGGTGCCGGGCTGGTTGATGCACTCGGGTGCTTCGTTGAGCAGCGGCGTCACGGGGCTCGGGGATCCCTTTCTGGCCGTTTTCGCCCGTCGTCACGCAGACGTCGAACGAATTTCACAGGACACGTCTTCTAACACAGGTGCGCATCGGGTGTGATCTGTGGTCGACTATGGCTGCACCGGTGGAGGTGGTCGAGTGCCAGACCGACAACCGATCCCCCTCGGCGCCCCCGACCAAGCGGTGGGCGGGCAGGCGCCGGAGGTAGCCCTGTGTGCTCACCAGGGTCAGGGGCCGCCCGGAGGCGGACCTCAGCCCAGTGGGCCACCCCCGCGAGGCGGCCGCGTGAGCCGACCCTCGGGTCAGCGTAGAGGGCGGGATCCGGCCGGTCTGAACGCCCCTGCCACGCCCGGCGCGTTCTCGATGGGCAGGCGTCGCGTGCTGCTCCTCAACGCCACGTTCGAGCCGCTGACCGCGCTCCCGCTGCGGCGGGCCGTGGTGCTGGTGATGTGCGGGAAGGCGGAGGTCGTGCACGGCGATCCGGGAGGCCTGACGTTGCACGCCGCGACGTTGTCACTGCCCGTGCCGTCGGTGATCCGGTTGTCCACGTACGTGCGGGTGCCCTACCGGGCGCAGGTGCCGCTGACGCGGGCCGGGCTGATGCACCGGGACCGCTACAAGTGCGCGTACTGCGGCGGGCGGGCCGAAACGATCGACCACGTACTGCCGCGCAGCAAGGGTGGGCCGCACAGCTGGCAGAACTGCGTGGCGTGTTGCGCGAAGTGCAACCACCGCAAGGCCGACCGGCTGCTGGAGGACCTGGGCTGGCAGCTGCGCGTGGTGCCGACGGCGCCGCGGGGCCCGCACTGGCGGCTGCTGGTGCACTCCGGGGACGCGGACCCGCTGTGGAAGCCCTACCTCGGCGTGGCGGCCTGACAGGGGACGCACCGGCGCCCCGGCTGTGGTGGTGAGCCGGGGCGTTCCGACGTCTTCGTCTCGGTGGTGGTTCGGTTCAGTTCGGGGAGGGACTGCGTCTCAGGCCGTGGTGACTCGCGTGCCGCGGGTGACCCGGGTGCCCATCGTGACGCGAGTGCCACGCGTGACGCGGGTGCCCATCGTGACTCGGGTGCCGCGGGTGACTCGCGTGCCACGGGTCACGCGGGTGCCGGCGGTCACGCGGGTCCCCCTGGTGACCCGGGTGCCGCGGGTGACTCGGGTACCGGCCGTCACCCGTGTGCCGCGCGTCACACGCGTGCCCCGCGTGGTGGAGCCGTTAGATGCGTCGATCAGTGACGCAGCGTGGTCATCGTTGGTCTGAGCGAGGGTACGGAGCAGGTGCATGATCTGTCCTCCAGGGACCTGTGCGTTACTCATTGGGAAGGGGAGCGGGGCGCAAGGCCCGTACAGGTGAAAAAGCTACGAGGAACTGGGCCACCGGACAAGGCAATCGCGCCCGGTGCGGCCGGCTGTACGTTGAGTTGCAACCTTTCGTCCGACCGCTCTTCAGCCCATCGCCCCAACGTGGTCGCGACGCTCGGCGGACGGCGGCCCCCACGCGACGAGCGGTCGTGACCGGCTTCGGCGGGCTTGGGCTCGTCGGGCTACTCTTCTGGCGTGAACATCGGAGAGACGATCCTGATCTTCGCGCTGATCCCGGCCGCGATCTACGGGGTGATCAGCGTGCTCACCCTGCGGTCGAAGCTGACCGGCACGCCGCGCTACCGGCCCGGCCAGGCCTGGGAGTACCCGCCGATGTGGTGGAGCGGCAACCCGGAAGGTATCGGGACCGTGCACGACACGCACTCCGGCGAACCGGTGGAGAACAGGGACGCGAGCGGGAACGCGCGCGTGACGGCGGCAGGAGGAGCCCGTGGCAGCTGGTGAGCTGACCCGACAGCCAGGATCGGACGAGGAGCTGGAGATCGGGGTCGCGATTACCGCGACCGGTCGCCGCTCGGTGGCCCGGATGTACGAGCCCGCTGCTCCATCCAGCCCATTCAGCACTGTCCAGTTGGCCCGTCTGGACGAGGCGCTGACGCTCGCGAGCCGGGAGACCGGGCTCGACTTCAGCGTGTACCTGGGCGAGCTGGGCTCCGAGAGCCGCGCCCGCGCCGAGGAGCTGCACGCGAGGATCGAACCCGACTCCGCGAACGCCGTGCTGATCGCCGTCTCGCCCGGCGAGCGTGTGGTGGAGATCGTGACGGGCTCCGACGCGATCCGCCGTCTCCCCGACCGCGGCGCCAAGCTCGCCGTGATGAGCATGGTGGCGTCCTTCAAGGAGGGCGACCTCATCGGCGGCCTCACCTCGGGGCTGCGCATGCTGGCCGACCAGGCCGGCTCCGCCCCCAAGCACTAAAAGGCAGAAAAGAAGAAGGGCGGCCGCGAAAGCGGCCCCCCCGAGTAATTTTATGGAGGTTATTGTTTGGGGGGGGGGGGGGCGGGGGAAATAAGAAGAG